>NZ_JANSHQ010000314.1:0-2796 GCF_047461715.1 Synechococcus sp. R8-2
GGGAGGGGCCAGGGGTGGGGGTAGAACACCTCCGGGAACTCCAGCGGCCAGTGGAAAAACCGGTTCTCGACGGCGAGGGCCTGAGCAGTGGCAAGGGCCTGGGAGGGGGTTCTCTCCTGCAGTCGATCAGCCACGGCTTGGGTGGTAATGGCCCTAGAGAAGTCAGGGATCAAGGGCTGGAAAAAAGCGGCTGTCCACAGGTTGCAGGCTTCCACTAGCTTTTGGTGTTGCGGGTCTTGGCAGTAGCGGCTGTAGAGCTGCTGCTTGCGGCTAACCTCTGCCGGGGAGTTGTCTGGAATGGCTTCTAGCTTCTGTCGCTCCTGGCTAAGCTCAGCCACCACCTGGTCAGTGTCAAAAGCAAGGGAAAGCTGCCCTGTTTGCAAACTCTGGCACTCGGTGCGATTGCGCTGCTTTAGCGAGCGGGCAGCCTCCTTGGAGTCAGCGCTAACCGGGGTAAAGGCTTCATCGGGGATGCCCTTTTCCAAAATCGCCAAATCCAAGACACCCACCAGCGAATCGCCGCACTTGATGTGGTGATCCAGGAAGGTGAGGGGCTTGCCGGCGCAGTGGGCCTCCAGCCACAGGGCCACGCGGCAGAGTTCCACCGCCAGCGGGTTTTTGTCCACGCCGTAGATGCAGTGCGCCACCACATCGCGGATGGCCTCGCGGACACGCTCGGGGGCGGGTTCCTCTTCGCCGGTGCGGAGCTTTGCCAGTTCCTTGCCCAACCTGCGGGCGGCAGCAAGCAGGAAGTGACCGGATCCGCAGGCGGGATCACACACACGGATGGACAAAATCGCTTGCTCTTTTTCCTCAGGTGGGCGAGCGGCTTTCAGCCGTTCTTCAATCACTGGCTCCAGCGCCGAGCGGATGAGTTCGGCCACTAGCTCCGGCGGGGTGTAGTAGGAGCCTGTGCTCTTGCGCTCTGAGCCGTAGCTCAACTCAAAGCGAGGCGCCCCTTGCCCAGTTACAATCTGAGGCTGGTAGTCGAGCAAGCTTTCGTAGACGGATCCCAGTTCTTCTACATCCAGCGCCGCGTAGTTGACCCGCCGAAGGGGAGAGGTGGGGTTTTCTCGGTAGTAGGCTAGGTGCGAAAAGGCTTGCAGCAGATCCCGGTTGCTCAGGCTGCACTCATCCAGCTCCAGAGGGGCAAACAGCTCTCCGTTGAGAGGAGCAGCCCCCAGCAGCTCCGCCAGCTCCTCTTGGGAAAGCACCCTCCAGAGCACCCGCAAGCTGCACCAGAGATCCTCGTGTTCGTCTTGGGCACTTTGCCGATCCAAAAACCGCCGCAGCCGCGTCACGCTGTAGTGCTCGCGATAGAGCGCCGCGCTGCTCATCAACCCCCGCTCTTCGGAAACCAAGAGGAACAGGAACCGGTAGACCAAGCGCAGCAGTTGGCGGTAGAGCTCCCTGGGATCCGACAAGAGCCGCGCTCTCAGCCTCTGGTTCTTGGGATGGGCCAGGAACCCATTTGCCAGCAACCTGATGCACTCCTCAACCCCCTCCCGCAGCCGTTCCCGTACCCGGCCACCCTGCTCCAGGGCCTGTTGGTAGTACTTTTCCAGCAGACAATCCCCTGCTAGCTCTGCCGTTTGGGGCAAGCGGCTGCGGTGCAGCAGCCGAAAGAGGATGGCAAAGTCGTTAAACCGCTGCTCCTCTAGGATCTGCTTCAGGTCAAACTCCACATAGGCCTGCCGACGCACATAGGTGGAGTCCCGCAGGAGGCGCAGGGTCAATCCGTTGGTAACAATGCCCCAGAGGTGCTCGCTGCGGTTGAGATACTCCTGCAGCAGCGAGTGGGGTGCCAGGCGAGGCCGGCCAGAAGCCGGCACGCGGCCCAGCTCCTGGCGCGCGCCGACGATGTGCACCGGTGGCGCGTCTTCCGCCTCGCCCATGCGATGCGAGATGGGGAAGTTCATTCCGTCCACCTCGCAGGCGCGCGGTTGATAGCGCACCTCGATCCCCAGCAAACTGAAGAAGGGGATCGCCCAGGCATCGCGGGTGATGCTGGTGGCGAGATCGCTTTCGGGCAGGCGCTGCAGGCGGCTCTGGAAGGCCTCCCAGTACTTTCGACAATCGGCAAAGACCGCGGCAATCTCTTCGACTGGGCCGCGCTTGCTGTTAAAGCCGAAGTCTTCTGGCTTCTGTCCTGGCAGATCCCCTGCCAGCAGCTTTTCGAGAATATCGGGCCCCAACAGGCCTCCTTCGATGCGTACCCCAGAAAACTCGCTCATCGGCAAACCACCGGTTGGAGAACAAGGAGTCCTAAAAGATCGGGGGGAAGCTGCGGCTTCACCTTCAGCCCCCGCCCCTGTAGGGACACGGCTTGGCGGATGCGCCTATGGGCAGCCTCCAGCTCAGCAGCACGCTGCAAAATCCGCTCCCGCGCCGCCTGCTGCAGCCGGTGATCCCTTCCCCAGTTTTCCTCTGTCTCCTGCCACGGGCCGAGACAGGCCAGGAGATGCTGAACCAGCTCCCGCTTTTCCGCTAGCGGTAGGTTCTCATCCGGCTTGGCCGTGGCCAGCAGTTGGAGAGCTGCGCCCGTCTCCAGCCAGCGGGCCTCGCCGCTCTCCAGGCCAACACCGCCTAGCACCAGCACCTCTTCCGCCAAGAGAGGCTGCCTCTGGGGTTGCTCCACCAGGTAGCGCACCCGCAGCAGCAGTAGAGTTGTAAGATCAACTACCGCTCGGGTGCGTAGAGCGCCGCAGCGGGAGACGACAGCATCCCCTTTCTCTGGGTTGTCGAGGGCTTCCTCCAGCAAAAACTGGGCCAGGGCAACCACGACGCGGTGGTTGC
>NZ_JANSHQ010000315.1:0-1292 GCF_047461715.1 Synechococcus sp. R8-2
CTAACATGTGTTTCTGCAGCTAGATGACTGATAATCACCTAAGAAGCAGACTTTTCCATCGCCTAGTGTAATGCTACCCTAATTTGTCTGTATAGTCAACATTTTGAGCGATAATTACCTCCAAAGGGTTTTTATCTGGCTGAATGAGCATTAACACACCCATACCTAGACCCAGAAAGCTCCTGGAGCAAGTCAGTGATGCCCTCCGGGTCAAACACTACTCCTACCAAACCGAGAAATCTTATCTTCTCTGGATCCGTCGCTTTATCTTGTTTCACAACAAGCGACACCCCAAGGAGATGGGCGGCGAAGAAATCAACGCCTTTCTCACTCACCTGGCGGTGGAGGGTAAGGTTGCCGCTTCCACCCAAAACCAGGCTCTCAGTGCGCTGTTGTTCCTTTACCGAGAAGTGCTGCATCTGGAGCTAGACCTTGACCTAGACGCCGTGCGAGCCAAACGGTCACGCTATTTGCCTACGGTCTTAACCCCTGAGGAGGTCAAAGCCATCATTGTGCATCTATCCGGGATCCATCGCTTGGTGGTGCAGGTGCTGTATGGCAGTGGCTTGCGATTGGCGGAAGCCCAGCAGCTCCGGGTCAAAGATGTCGATTTTAACCAACGGCAACTGGTGATTCGCAATAGTAAAGGGATGGAGAGCCGGTTAACGATGCTGCCAGAAACCTTAGTGGAACCTTTGCAAGAACACTTGCTCTGGGCAAAGCGACAACATCAGCAGGATTTGGAACAAGGATACGGCTCAGTCTATCTGCCATTTGCTTTGGAGCGCAAGTATCCCAATGCGGAGCGGGAGTGGAGCTGGCAATATGTCTTTCCGGCAGAAAGGTTATCTCAGGATCCTCGCACTGGCATCACCCGCCGCCATCATTTGCATGAGTCTGGATTACAACGGGCGATTAAACAAGCTGTCCAAAAAACCGGGATCCCCAAGCGGGTCAGTTGCCACACCTTCCGCCATAGTTTTGCCACTCATCTCCTGCAAAACGGCTACGACATCCGCACCGTCCAAGAATTGTTGGGCCACAAAGATGTCAAAACCACCATGATTTACACCCATGTGCTGAATAAAGGCGGGCGCGGGGTGAGAAGTCCATTGGATCCTTGGAAGGGGACGCTCTCTGGGGAAGGGATCCTCTTCCCCTTTACAGTACCTCAGCGATCATTGCGAATTATTACGACCTTGCCGCCATGCCCCCAGCAGGGATCCGTTTCTCTGGTAGAACGGGAAACAGACAATAGGGGATCCTGCCTATCGCGTCAGCGGGACGGAGTC
>NZ_JANSHQ010000316.1:0-1763 GCF_047461715.1 Synechococcus sp. R8-2
CTCGGTTCAGCCAGCGATAAACTGTTGCACGACTAACCTTGTTCATCCGTGCAACTGCTCCCTTCCTGGACATACCCTATGACTCTCTCTCAGGTCTAAGCTTCCTCCTGAGGTCTACCTCCATGCCTTCTTAGCTGCAGGGCCGTCTCATTCTTAAATGAATTGACCCTGTTCCTAACCTGTGGGGCTCTGGGGTCTTGAGCTTCCGCCTCCTATGGGGAAAGTGGGGGGAGAGCTGTATCTCAAATTAAGTTCGAATTGAGGTCAGCATTAGCGGCGGAGAGGCTCAGAAATGGCCACCACATCCTGCAGAAACTGATCCTGTTGCTGGCGCAAAATGCCCAGGTCAGGACCTTGGTTGAGCAGGACAAAGTGGATGCCATTCGGCAGCTGCCCCATCGTCATCAGCCGATCCGCAGCGGATCCCACCTGAGCAGCCGTGCCTGGGGGCAAGGTGCGCGCCCGCAGGGTGCTGTGGCCAGTGCCCGCTCTGGGCAAGATCCGAGTCGGATCCCCATCTGTGAAATCTACCAGGTGTTCCCAGAGATGAGCTAGGGCGCGGGGGGAAAGGTACAGCGCTCGCCCTCTTTGCCCCAGGCGAATGTCTTGCTCGGCGGGGGCCATTTGGGAATCCAGGCGGGAAATGGGCTGAGCCACCAACCGCTGCCGCAGGTACTCCAGCAGGGCTGTTTCGCCCCCCAGTTCCGCCAACAGGGCTTCTGCCATGGCTCGGTCGTTGCTGCCATTGAGGATCTGCAACAGGGATCCCAGCCGTAGCGAGGTGTAGCTGGCCAGGCAGTGGGCGTCCGCGGGGAGGGCTGTTAGGACTGACACCGAGCCGCGAATGACAACCGGATGGGGTTGTTGAGTATTGCTGAGGAGTTCTGCCAAACGCTGAGCGCCGCCCAAAGGATCGGGTTGGCCCAGCAAACGGAAGGGGGGCAACACCTTCACATCCCCGTCGATCTGGCGAATGTTGAGGCTATGCAAATGGCGGGCCAGCTCTGCCACATTCGCTTCCGTGAAATAGGGATCCCCGCCACCCACCAGGATCAAATCTCCCGTCAAGCGATGGCCCAACCGATGGCCTGTGGTGTAGAAGCGGGTCTCAAAGCGACGTTCATAGCCCCAAGTCTCCAGGGCCATCAAGCTGATGGCCAACTGATCCAAGGCTCCCACCGGCAAAGGTCGATCCAGCCCATGCTCCGCCAACAGCTCCCCTTCCGGCGTCCAGAGCAGGATCCCCTGTTGAGAGAGCGCTCCCCCTTGGGCCGCCAATCCTTGCAAAAAGCCGGACAAGACCGAAGCGTAAGGAGAATCTTCCCACTGCGGCGATTGGGCGCGGGGCCACCAAGGGGGAAGGCCCGGAGTCCCACTTGGGGAAGGCAGCGGCGGCGGTGGAGTGGGGATGGGGGGGAAGGGATTCTGAGTCAATGTGGGAGACTCGACTTCAGCACCTGTGGGGTTGCTCCAGCAGGCCCCCAAGGCCAAAGCACCGGCCAACGGGATCCCTGCCCAGAGGAGACGACGATGGGGGCGCAACCCCTGTGGGATAAGCGGCATGATGACCTCACAAAGACACTTGCAAAGGACAACGGGCTGGCAAAAGACTTGACGCTACTCTAGTGCCATCCGAACTGCCTTGGCAAATCTCTGTGCCAGCCTTTTCCAGCGTTATCGACTCCGGCCAAGGCAAGCCCATCTTTTGCTTGTCAGGGATCCCAGTCGGCTGTGACGTAAGCTACCCGACACCAACCGCTAGG
>NZ_JANSHQ010000317.1:0-1060 GCF_047461715.1 Synechococcus sp. R8-2
ATGACCATAGCGGTAGGGCGCGTGCGTCAGGAGCGAGGATGGTTCGACATCGTCGATGACTGGCTCAAGCGCGACAGATTCGTGTTCATCGGCTGGTCCGGGCTGCTGCTGTTCCCCTGCGCTTACCTAGCCCTGGGCGGCTGGCTCACCGGCACCACCTTTGTGACCTCCTGGTACACCCACGGGTTGGCCAGCTCCTACCTGGAAGGGTGCAACTTTTTGACCGTAGCCGTCTCCACCCCCGCCGACAGCATGGGGCACAGCCTGCTGCTGCTGTGGGGCCCCGAAGCCCAGGGGGACTTCACCCGCTGGTGCCAGATTGGGGGGCTGTGGACCTTTGTGGCCCTGCACGGAGCGCTGGGGCTGATTGGCTTTATGCTGCGGCAATTTGAGATTGCCCGGCTGGTGGGGGTGCGGCCCTACAACGCCATTGCGTTTAGCGCGCCGATAGCGGTGTTTGTGAGCGTGTTTTTGATTTACCCGCTGGGGCAGAGCAGCTGGTTTTTTGCGCCCAGCTTTGGGGTGGCGGGGATTTTCCGCTTTTTGCTGTTTTTCCAGGGGTTCCACAACTGGACGCTGAACCCGTTCCACATGATGGGGGTGGCTGGCGTTTTGGGTGGAGCGCTGTTGTGTGCCATCCATGGGGCGACGGTGGAGAACACCCTGTTTCAGGATGGGGATGCGGCCAGCACCTTTCGGGCTTTTGAGCCGACGCAGTCGGAGGAGACCTACTCGATGGTGACGGCCAACCGGTACTGGAGCCAGATTTTTGGGATAGCGTTTTCCAACAAGCGGTGGCTGCACTTTTTCATGTTGTTTGTGCCGGTGACGGGTTTGTGGATGTCGAGCATTGGGGTAGTGGGGTTGGCGCTGAACCTGCGGGCGTATGACTTTATCAGTCAGGAGGTGCGGGCAGCGGAAGACCCTGAGTTTGAGACGTTTTACACGAAGAACATTTTGCTGAACGAGGGGATTCGGGCGTGGATGGCGCCGCAGGACCAGCCCCATGAGCGCTTTGAGTTCCCTGAAGAAGTCCTCCCCCGCGGCAATGCGCTCTAAA
>NZ_JANSHQ010000318.1:0-2094 GCF_047461715.1 Synechococcus sp. R8-2
ATGTAGCTCAGTTGGTAGAGCACTCGACTTGTAATCGAGCGGTCGTCAGTTCGAATCTGACCATCAGCTTTTGTTGCTATAGAGCTGGGCTCTGCCGTCTCCTCTCCCTGAAGCCGAACTCAGCTTCTACACTGGTGGTTAGATTGGCATTAGCGGGATCCCTGGGTCTTGTTGACAGGAGGCCAAGGCCGATCCCTGCTCAGTTTGGCATACCTACTCAGCCGATTGGGTTGTTCTCCTGATTCTCCTTGGATGTCTATGTCCGGTCTCCCAGCCGCTACGGTTCGTCGATTGCAAAAGCTGCCCCAGGTGCCCTCGGTGTGGGAAGGGGATCGCCACAAGCTCTCAGGATCGCCACCCATGGGATCCCAAACGGAAGGGGAGTGCATTCTTTGGGTAGATGGCGTTCAGGGCGTGGTACGGGCCATGGAGGTGGTGCCCGCCGATTCTGGCTTTGAGCCGATGGTGCGAACCTTGATCATGGCTATGGAGCGGCCCCATGCTGCCCCACCTGCTCGTCCCCAGAAGATCATCGTGCGGGATCGAGAGGTGCAATTTTTCTTGCGCGGCATCCTGCACGAGCTGGACATCAAGGTGGAATGCCAGCCGGAATTGCCTCTGATCGACGAGATCCTGCAGAGCTTTGAAGAGGCCAACGAGCGGATCCCTCCCCCTCTGCCGGAACACTATGTTGAGTTGCTGGCCGGCAAAGCCCTTACCCTCTGGCGAGATGCTCCCTGGGATTACCTAGAGGATCACCAAATCTTGGCCATCGACCTAGATCACTGGGACATCCAAACCCTTTATGTCTCGGTGATGGGGCGGTTGGGCATGGAGTATGGGGTGCTTTTTTATCGCTCGCTGCCCTCTCTTAAACAGTTTCGCCAGGATGCGGCCCAGCCGGATACTCCCGAAGAGATGGAGGAAGCCTTCCTCAGGCAAGATTGTCTCTATCTCACCTTCCAAGCTGGCAATCCTGAACTTAACGAACTGCCGGATCTGGACTTGGCAGAGTTGGATCCCGAGGAAATTGAGCCGAACTTCGGCACCATTCACCCCCTGGAAGGCTTGCGCGTGACTTTGCAGGAGGATGAGGCGGCGGCCTTATCGGTGGCCCTGGAAGCCTTGCATCGCTTCTTCAAGCAGTACCACCGCAAGCTGGAAGATGACTTTCGCTCCTATCAAGGTCGGTACCGCATTCCCAATCCCCAAGAGAAGGGGACAACCCTTTCGGTGCAGGTGCGCACCCTGCCGGACGTGGCCGAAGAGCTGCTGGAGCTGGAAGAGGAGGCGGAAGAACCTGCACAAACCCTGCTGCGGGATGATTTGGTGCCGGAAGGGGCGCAGATAGGTCTGGGGGTCTTGCCGTGGACAACGGTGGAAATGCTGCGGCGCACGGGGCAATGGCATCCCCTCCCCCAAAGCAAGCTGGTGAAAAATGGAGAAGGGCTGCCGGTGGTGATTGTGCGCACCTCTCGATCAAAAGCAAAGCAGCTCATCGAGAATTTGCGTGGGGAAGGTGGGCCGCAAGGCGTTTGTTTCAACACAGGGGTGGATCCCTTCGATGGCGATCGCTACGACCTGGAAATTGTGCAAACGGGCAATCGTGACCTGCACCTGTTTGGGGAGTTTCCCGAAGATGATCCCGTCCACTCCATGGCTCGCAAGCGCTGGGAGCGGCGTTGCCGCGATACGGGTGGCTATTGCGGCTTGGTGGTGGCAATGGGAGTGAATTCTGCCCGTCCAGAGCTGCAAGTGCGCCACATTCTGGCCCTGTTTGAGATGCAGGCTTTGAACCCAACGGGACTGGGACTGGGGCCGATGGTGCGGATTAGCCGACAATTGCACTTGCCTTGACCGTCCGGACGGAGGCAGGTTAGGTGCTGCTGGTAACCTGAGCAACTTTCTCCCAGCCGGGATCCCTTCTTTCTATCTCTGGCAGGTTTACCGGGCGGTGATTCGGTTTTTCCAGGGATCCACGCTATCTTGGCTCTGGTTCTCTCCTGGGTGCTGACCGGCAAAATAGCTCGACAAAGCATCTCGACAAAGCATACAGTGGCCCTATCATCTGGGGGCTCTGGTATTGACCCTCAG
>NZ_JANSHQ010000319.1:0-1826 GCF_047461715.1 Synechococcus sp. R8-2
CCCTGTGGTCAAGATAATACCGGACGGTTTGGGTCAGGTCGATCTCCAAGATGCTGGTGATCATCCTGTGCATGAGCTCCAGATGGATCCGGTCGTCCTAGGTAAGCAGAGCATACCTGCCATGGAGGCTGTTGTTGAGAGCGGCCAAGGCTGTTTGGGTGGCAGTAGCCATTCAAAGGGAGGCTTGAGGCAGGCATCCCACAGCAAGCGGAGTCGGGCCTCGGTGATGTGGAGAGGAGAATATGTTTTTGAAGGGATCCCTTTCAGCTCTCTCCCTCTGTTTTTTTCCGCGAGCGAGTTGAGGTCGCTTTCTTCGCGCCAGCGGATGCCGCAGATCTCTTGGATGATTTCTTCAGAGTAGGGGGCAACGCTGTAGGAGTTACGAAAAATACTTCCGATAGGGCATCCAGTTTTTTGCCTCGCGTAATTTTGCACCCAAGCTTGGTTATGGGGGTTAAGTCCTGCCACCAACTTCTATCCGCCTCTGCAATCCGGGCAGCTGCAATGGTTACATCGACTCCCTTGAGGGGACTGCTGGGTCGCTCGGCTAGGTATCTTAGCGCAGCCAAGATAGTCTCTCTCGATGTATTGGTCAAATTTACCTTCGGAACAATTTCTTTGGCGAGAATCTGGGCCTGCTTAACCTGCTCTGGATCAGGATCGACAACGATACACCATAGCCTTTCCAGTCCCGCTTCTTGAGCAACTGCATAGACAAAATGGTTACCAATGGCCTTGTACTGATAGTCGCCAGCCTCGACCACCAGCAGAGGAACCCAGTTGTGTCCTCCTGTCGCCCTTAGCTGATCTGCGGCTGCGGCAACAAGGAAGGAGGGAGCAGAAAACCCATCGGCGGGCGTAATACTCTCAAGGGGTAAGTTAACCAACCTACCTAGATCTGAAAACTCACTCATCGATAAAGTACTCACGGGCAAGACTCTGGTAGTATTCTAAAACTCTCCTGTCCCTAAAGACGGCAGGAATTCGAGCAAAGCTTGCAGAGGATATCACTGCATAGTCAGGTATCCTAAAAATGCTTTTGTTTTCATTACCTCTCTTAAAATGCGGCCAGAAATATGGACGTAGATCTACACTTTTCTCCTGGTTGATAAGCTTATCTATCTCTTCGTTAGCTAGTTTAATAGTGTATTCACTTCCCGAAGAAACGCCGTTGAAAAAGATAGGCAAAGTCCTGGGGCCGCCATCCTGTCGTGACTTAGCAGTTTCTGGAACAAAGCTGGTGATTACTCTAGCAGCATTATTCAGGGAAGACAGATCGTCGGGGCGGGTAGGTATCAAAATAACATCGGCAGCAAAAACACCACTTTGGCTGAAGTAAAGCCATTGAGTTGGGCAGTCGATTAGGATGTAATCATACTCATTGCGAAGAGGGGCAATCAGATCTCGAAGGCGTCGGGTTCCCTTTTGGATATATGCTAGCGACTGGCTGTCGGTCAACGTCTCCAGCTCAGGGTCTCTTGGGATAATGTCGAAGATGGGAAGGGTAGTCTGCTTGCCTTTGAGTCTATATGTTTGGACAATGGCATGGATGTCTATTTTGGGATCCTTTAAACATTGCGTCAGTGTAATTTTTCCAGGAGTGGCTCCCAAACTTCTTGTCAGATCACCCTGAGAATCAAAGTCAACAACTAAGACCTTTTTTCTCTTGGTTGCTAGTGTTGTGGTTGCTAGTGTTGCCGCAAGGTTAATGATCGTCGTTGTTTTGCCTACGCCCCCTTTATTGTTATACACGCATACAGTCAGAGCGCGCTCATAGTTTTCTATCTTGTCTCGCAAGTTACGCACTATGCTCTCAATGTTATCTG
>NZ_JANSHQ010000320.1:0-3619 GCF_047461715.1 Synechococcus sp. R8-2
GCGTTATGTCCAGATCATTGACGGCAACGGTCCTGATGGCTCTGATGGCTCTATCCCCTGGGATCCCTGCCTTGGCGCAACAGGACCAGGAGAGCTTAGATGGTGACATCCTGATTTGTCAGGGGGTATCTCATCTAGGCTCTTTGGTAGGTTTTGAGGCTTGCTTGAGTTTGGGTTCCTACACCTACTCTCAGTCTGATAACCAATCCGCGCCCCAGTTGTTAGCAGATTTGTTGCTTTCGTACTTCGAGCGAACCCCCTCTCAGTCTAATAGCCAATCCCAGTTGGTAGGCCTGTATTTCATCCCATACACCACCTATAGCTTTTGCTTTGTGGGTACAGAGAAGTTCGATGACTCAGAGGAGATTTATGTGGGTCGAAGTGGACGGCTATTCTTCGGTTTGGATCGCCCCCTGACCCCTTCTGAACTGGAGGTAGAGACCCCCCAAGTTATCCAGCGGAAGGCCCGTATTCTCCAGGTGGCGGCAGATCCCATTTTCGGTATCAGCCAACTGGTGGTTTACGACGAGACTGAGTTTCGCCTGAAGCAGCCAAGAATAGTGGTCACGCCTCTGGGATACTTCGGAGACTCCATTTCGCGAGAGGTGTTTTTAGAGAGTCCCGACTGCCAAGCCATTTTGAATTGAGGATCCCCTGCACCCGTAGCTGGTGTGCGTTCTTGGGTTTTGGCAGGCTTACGAGATGGCTCTAGAGCCCAGAGTAAGCGTTGAGCCATTCCATGAAGTAAAACACCAGTGGCGCGGTGAACACATAGCTATCTCCCCGATCCAAGATGCCGCCGTGGCCCGGGATCAGATCCCCGGAATCTTTCACCCCTGCATCCCGTTTCATCAGAGATTCTGTGAGATCTCCCAGCAGGCTGGTTAACCCAATCAAAAACCCCAGAATGCCCCCACTCAACCAGCTCCACGGCCAGCCCAGGTAATAGGCTCCAACCACCGCAAGGGTCATGCTGGCGGCAATCCCGGCTACCGCCCCTTCCACCGTCTTTTTCGGGCTGAGGATGGAGAGCTTGGTGCGCCCAAAGGCCCGACCACACAGGTAGGCCCCTACATCTGCGGCGATCACGCAGCCAATGGCCAACAGCGTAATCCATAGCCCTTCGCCCAGCCCTTGCGCAAAAGACAAGGCCCTGACCCGAATCCAGAAGCTGGGCAGCAACGCACAGTAGAACAACCCCAAAATCGAGGTGGCAATATCGGCAATGGTGGCCACCTTGGGCTTAAAGAGCAAATAAAAACAGATGATGGATCCCGCCACAATAAAAGCAGGGCTCGTCCATTCCGGCTTGACCTGCTGCAAAATCACCAGCACCTGGCTGGAAAACATGGTGGTGCGCATGGCCGGCGCATTGCCTTTGGCTTGCACCAAGCGAAAAAACTCCAGTTGGGCCAAAAAAATGATCAGCCCAATGGCTGCAGTAAAATACCAGCCCCCTAGCAGGGTGACCGCCAACGCAAACAACACCGCCGCAAAACCGCTAACCCAACGGGCTCCCATGGGCGCACCCCGTCACGTTGGCTGGCCAAATACCTCTTGCCCCCGGCTCCAGCAGATCGACGTCCAAGCCGAGAGCAGAAGAAACCCCCCCTCTGGTGTTCAAGATTCGCGTTTGCGGGACGGAGTCCTGATGCGGCTGCTGCAATGGAAACGCCTCTTGCCCTAGCCTTTCAGTTTAACTCCCTTGGCCTCGAAACAACCGCTTTCGGCCCTGCAGGATGGGATTTCCAGGTAAGGTGGCAGACAGACTGGAGCATGAGATAATGGGCAAACCGCAAAGCTCACTGCTGACCGCCTAAGATACCTCTGATTCGTTGCACCGCAGCATGGTTCAAGAACTTACTTCGCGCTCCACAACTGCTCGCATTTCTGCCGAAGAGGCTCGTCTTCTTTATGAAGACATGGTGCTGGGCCGCCTGTTTGAAGACAAGTGCGCCGAAATGTACTACAAGGGCAAGATGTTCGGCTTTGTGCATCTGTACAACGGCCAGGAGGCCGTCTCTACGGGGGTGATCAAGGCGCTCAAGCCCACCGACTACGTGTGCAGCACCTACCGCGATCATGTGCATGCCCTCAGCACCGGGATCCCGCCGCGGGCGGTCATGGCAGAGTTATTCGGCAAGGCCACCGGCTGCAGCAAGGGTCGGGGTGGTTCCATGCACCTCTTCTCGGCGGAGCACAATTTCTTGGGGGGCTATGCCTTTGTGGCCGAAGGGATCCCGGTGGCGACGGGGGCTGCTTTTTCTGCCAAATACCGGGGCACTGACCAGGTAACCGCCTGCTTCTTTGGGGATGGAGCCTGCAACAACGGCCAGTTTTACGAGTGCCTCAACATGGCCGCCCTCTGGAAGTTGCCCATCGTCTATGTGGTGGAAAATAACTTCTGGGCTATTGGCATGGCCCATGAACGCGCCACTTCCGACACCGATATTTACCGCAAAGGTCCGGCTTTTGGCATGCCCGGCTACCAGGTGGATGGGATGGATGTGCTAGCAGTGCGAGAGGCCGCCCAACAGGCCATCGCCCGCGCCCGTGCCGGAGAAGGCCCCACCTTGCTGGAGTGCATCACCTATCGTTTCCGGGGCCATTCTCTGGCCGACCCTGACGAGCTGCGCAGTCCTGAGGAAAAAGAGTTCTGGCGGCAGCGGGATCCCATCAAGCAACTGGAACGCTATGCCCTGGAGCACAACCTAATGTCCGAGGCAGACTTCCAAGCCATCCACGCGGAGGTCAGCGCCGTGATTGAGGACGCGGTTCTTTTTGCTCTGGAAAGCCCAGAGCCAACCCTGGACGAGCTGCACCGTTTTGTCTTTGCCGAAGATGAGTAGATCCTGGCCACTTCCCCGGTAGCGGGGGAGTCGCTTGCCGGGGGATCCCCACAAGGTTCTCTGGCCAACTCGGGTGGCCCATCCACCTGGCGGAGCGCTATCGCGCCGGATCCCTTGAGGATCCTCGATGATTGGCATTGGAGAAACCTTCTCGAGATCTGCGCTATTGCGCAGATTTTTTTGTAAATATCGCTTCCCATTTGTTTACACAGCTTCATATCATTGAGGTATCGAGCATGAGTATTTATTCCTGGTCATGAGCAATCCTCTTGAGTTTCCCTGGCTGTCGGTGCTGGTGCTCTTGCCTCTGCTGGCAGCCTTCGGGATCCCCTTGATCCCCCAGAGCCGTTGGGTGCGTTGGTATGCCCTCGCTGTGGGGGCTTTTGATTTGGGCCTGATGGTCTATGTCTTTGCGCGGCACTATGACCTGCAGGACTTTTCTCTGCAACTGGCGGAGCGCTACGCCTGGGTGCCCCAAATTGGGTTCCACTGGTCGCTGGCGGTGGACGGCCTCTCCTTCCCGCTGGTGTTGCTGTCGGGTTTGATCACGACCCTGTCGATTGTGGCGGCTTGGAATCTCTCCCACAAGCCGCGTTTGTTTTTCTTCCTGCTGCTGCTGATGTACGGCGCCCAGGTGGGCGTATTTCTGGCGCAGGACATGCTCCTTTTCTTCCTGATGTGGGAGATTGAGCTGGTGCCGGTCTATCTGCTCATCTCCATCTGGGGTGGGCCGAAGCGCCAGTACGCCGCCACCAAGTTCATCCTCTACA
>NZ_JANSHQ010000321.1:0-5889 GCF_047461715.1 Synechococcus sp. R8-2
CCTATGCATCATCTACTCAATCTTCCAAGGGATCCAACTTGGGATCCAGACTCTTGGCCGTTAGACGCAGAGCCTCCGCCTGATCCATCACCCGTGGAGCTTGCACTGCCGTTTCAAGGCCCTGGCGATAGCTCTCCCACAGGGGCATTTCTGGGTAGGTCTGCTGCAACTCGCTGATCTGATCCAGAAGGGCCTCCAGCCAGCCAGCCGTGCTCCAGGTGAGCAGAAACTGGAAGGGGTTCCAGAGGTTGAGCTGCCGCCCCAATTCATTTAAGCTCTCGTTGCGAATGGGCGGATCGAAGATGTCCGCCACCGTCATTAACTGGCGGGCCAGCAGGGGTCTGAGGATTTTCTCGGCAGCTTCCACCACAGCGGGGATGGCAGCTTGGATCCGGTCGGGGCTGGGAATATTCCGCGCTTGGGGCAAGGCTTGTAGCACCAACTCCAGTCGCCGCCCTGCCTCTGCCGATTCCAAAGCCGATTCCAGGGTGGTGCCCACGCTGAGAAACACTTCTCCCGTCAGCAGCCGCACTGCATCGATGACCAGGTGATACAAGGGGGGGATCACGAGCTTAATCCACTCACTCTGGAAAAACTCCCGCAGCCGCCGTGCCGCATAGTCCCCCACTTGGGTGGTCTGGATCCCCACTTGAGTGAGATTGAGATACCAGTCGGGGGGGGATCCCTTGGGATCCAGCCAACGGCGCAGCGTTTGCCATTCTTCTTCTGTGAGGGCAGTTCGTCCCTGTTTTAAGCCAGTTCGCCGCAGCTTGCCCTCGGCATTCAAGAGCTTGCGCAGCTCCGGTGTGCCCAGCAAGGACAAGGCACCTGCCGAACCCACACTGCCGATCTCGATGGCGATCAAGGCGGCCAACAAGGCGGCTGAGGCCTTTACTTGAATCTGGCCGCTTTTGTCCATCACCAAAGGCAGGCGGCTGTTGCCATAGGCACGGGCACTCATCGCCTCCAGAGCAGAGCGTTGGTCAGAGGTCAGCGTCCGAGCCCAAGAAGGGATCCCGTGGCTTTCCGCCTCTGGATAGGCCGCTTCCTGCAAGCCGTGATACAGCAAGCTGGCCACCCAGGCGCGATCCGCAGCCTGCCGCAAAGAGCCGATGACCACTTCCCATTGGCAGGGGTTAAGCAGGGGCAAGAGCGCTTGCAGCTCTCGGTGGATGGGCTCTGGGGATCCCGCCGTTCTCGACTGTTCCAGAGCGCTTTGCAGCCGATCCCGCGCCTCTCGGCACAGCCCGCCCCACTCCAGTTGCAGGCGAGCCAGGGTCTGTTGCACCGTCTCTTCGGAGCGACGGGGTAGATCCTGCCAGCCCGCTTCCAGCTGCCGCCACAGCTCCTCCCAGTTCAGGCCCTCAGCAGCGCCATTGACGGCATCTGAGGCAACCTTTGCGCTGGGCGAGGCGTTTTGGGGCTCGGAATGGAAAGGGGGATTCAGGGGTTCAGACATGGACAGAATCCGCTTCAAGGGGATCACGGGCATTATAGCTAGGGGTAAAACGCCAGCCGAGGCAAACCCAACGTTTCCGGCCATCCCATCATCAGGTTGAGACACTGCACCGCCTGCCCTGCTTGCCCTTTCATCAGGTTGTCGATCACCGACAGGACGATAACGCGGTTGGTGCGGCTGTCCACCTCCACCCCGATCATGCAGGTGTTGGTGCCGGAGACCCATTTGGTTTGCGGGTAAACCCCCCGCGGCAGCACCTTCACCCAAGGAGATTGGCGATAGAAAGCATTGTAAATGGTGAGCAAATCTTCCCCCACAAAGCCGGGATCCCGCAGAGTGGCATACAAGGTGACGTGGATCCCCCGCACCATGGGCACCAGATGGGGCGTAAATTGCACGGTGATGGGGGTGTGGGTCAGGTCGGTGCAAGCTTGCTCGATCTCGGGCGTATGGCGGTGCTGGGCCACTCCATAGGCTGCCAGAGAGCTGTCCACTTCGGCAAACAGGGATCCCACCTTGGGGGTACGGCCTGCCCCCGAAACGCCGGATTTGGCATCGAAAATGAGGCTGTCCAGCTCCACCAACCCCTGCCGCAGCAGAGGAGCAACCGCCAACAATGAGGCAGTGGGATAACAGCCGGGACAGCCCACCAGTTGGGCTTGGGCAATCGCCTCGCGATAAAGTTCCGGCAACCCGTAGACCGCCTGCTCATTGGCCTGGCGATAGGCAGGGCTGGGCCAGTTGGGATCCGTCTGACCCATGCGGTACCAAGATTGGTAGGTGGCCAGGTTGCGAAAGCGGTAATCCGCCGACAGATCTAAGACTTTGCACCCTTTGGCCAGCAAGGGCGGGGCCAGCTCGGCAGCCAGCCCATTGGGGAGAGACAAAAACACCACATCGCTGTTGGCGGCAATGCGATCCACCTCTACCGGCTGAACGGTCAGATCCACCGCCTGGGCCAACTGGGGATAGAGATCCCCGTAGCGCTTGCCGGCGCTGTCTTGCCCGGCCAGGTAGGTGATCTGCACGCCGGGATGCTCGCTCAGTAACCGCACCAACTGTACCCCTCCGTAGCCGGAAGCGCCGACAATGCCAATGCGGACAGGCTCTGTGGGGTGGGGTGGGCGGGGCGCCATGTTGGCCATGGGGGGGCTGCCTGTGCAAGAGGGTTGCGTGATGGCTTGCCTTAAGTTCTACCGCATTTTTCTGCTGCATTTGACGCTGCATGGGTGCGGATCCCATCTTGTTCATTCGCGTTGGCGTTGCGTGGCCATCCAGGGGGATTTGTTATGCTGGGTTCACCTGAGCCGCTCGGGCCTTGGCAGCGGCTTCCGTAATATCTGTCTATGTTCTGTGTAGCTTTCTAATCTGCGGTCTATGCACTATGAGCGATTGATCAACATGGTCTTGCGGGCCTACGGCCAAAGCAGCCGCCATGGCCTGGATCAGGAAACTCTGACCCTCTACTCAGAAGGCCCCTACACCCTCTACAAGCTCACTTCCCATTTCGATCGCCGCTCCATTTTTGTGTTGGCCCAGAATCAGCGGGATATGTTTGTTTCTGGCGATGCGTTTAACAACAAGCTGATCCCAGGGGAATGGCAGGCGTGGCTGCACCAGAAAGCGCTGGGCATCGCTCCCGACACGGCACAAGCAGGTTAGCCGAAGACCATATCTGGCGTGGAAGGATCCCCAAGCCTACGCCCGGCCTGTTGAGATCCAGCCCATGCTGACAATGGCTGCCTACTTCCAGCTCAGAGGGTGGTGGGATCCACAGGTCGCTCCACCTGTCCAGAATCTACCCGCCACTGGCCAAAACCCCTGGCTGAACCTGTCGGGGCACCACCGAGAGACGATCCAGATCGGCACAGTAGGCCAGATCCTGATCGTTTTCCGGCCCCAGACCCAATAGCCGTTGCCCGTGGCTAGAGCGTCTCAACAAACCCAGCAGATCGTCCTGCCAAGTTTGGTAGAGGGCCAAGGCCGCCAAGGTCTCGTCGTTGCCCAACTGGTTCAAAGAGCAGCCCAGGCGATGCAAGATGGCTCCGGCACAGGCAGTATCTTCCAGCGAAAAGGCCCCTTCCCACCCGGATCCCACCAGCCACACCTCGGCAAAGGAGCCCCGTCTGAGAAAATCCACCACGGCTCCCAAGTTCACCAGGGCTGCTGTAATCACCACCGGGATCCCTTCCAGGCGCTGTAGGCTGCGCGTGCCGTTGGTGGTGCTCAGGAAGATGCGCTTGTCCCGCACGCGGTCGGGGGTGTAGTCGAGAGGGGAATTGCCCAGATCAAACCCCGCCACCGCTTTGCCCCCCCGTTCCCCGGCCAAAAGCCGCTGGGAAGCCGGCCAGTTTTGGCTTGCCTCTTGGAGCTGCTGCAGGTGGGCAAACACCTGTACCGCTTCTGCTCCTGCTGCCAGCGCTGTGGCAATGGTGGTGGTGGCCCGCAGCACATCAATGGCCACCGCACACTCCGGGATCCCAGATGAAGGCACCTGTTCGGGCGTATAGAAGTGGAAAAAACGCATGGGGGAAGAGGTAACGTCAGAACTCACGCCGGGCGAACACCAACACTGCCAGAATCAGCAGCAAAAGGGTGTAAACCAAGCCGTACAGTGCATCTCCGAGAAGTTCTGCTGGGGGCGGAACTTGGCCGTAAACCGCAGCATCTCTCAAATTGAGGCGCTCCAAATCCGGCAGGATCAAATAAATCACCTCAAACAGTTTGCCAAATCCGGCATCTTTCACCAGCTTGCTCAGTTGCAGCAGGGCGCGGCTGGCATGGCCCATCAGGAACAGGGCAATGGTGTAGAGGGTGGCCAGAATCGAGGAAGTGAAAACCCCGAACAGCAGGGCTGCGGCAACAATCAGCACCAGCTCTAAGAAAGTGAAGACTGTTGCCCAGAGAATGGCCAAAAGGGGGATCGGGGCCTGCACCAGCAGCAAGCTCAGCAGAAACACAACCGTCATCAGCAGCACCAGCACCGACAGCAGCGCCGATAGGCCCAGATGCTTGCCGACAATGAACTCTGCCCGGCTCATGGGTTTGGCGATCAGCACATACACCGTGCGTTTTTCAATCTCCTTATTCACCAGCCCTGTGCCCACGAAAATGGCCACGATCAGGCCGAAGAAGTGAATGGCTGCCAACCCCAGGTCGGCAATGATTTTGTTGTGGGCCTGGTTGGCCACCTGCGGGATCAAAACAGTGGCTCCCAGCATGGCCACCGCAAATACCATCACCAGGTAGAGAATCCGATCCCGAATCGTTTCCCGGAAAACGTTGTGGGCAATGGCCACCACGCGCGACGCATCCATGACTGAACCCAAAGCTGTGATGATCCGACTGATACACTGGTAACAGATCCAGCCTTTATTCTATGCAGTTCCAGGCCCAGATTCAGATTCACCTACGCCCCTCTGTTCTCGATCCCGCCGGGGCTGCGGTTCAGTCCAGCTTGCATCAGCTGGGGCATACCCAGGTACAGCAGGTGCGCATTGGCAAGCATATCCAACTGCAGCTAGAGGCCCCCGACGCCGAGACCGCCCACCGCCAGGTGGATGAGCTGTGCCATCAACTGCTGGCCAACCCGGTGATTGAGACTTATCAAATCCAAGTGGCTGCCATCGGTGGTTAATTTGATGGGTTCACGCGATTTGGGGTTGATCTGATGGCCATTCCAAAAATACCCCCAACCCCTCTTCCATCCCTCTAATCTGACCATCTTCTTTCCTCTCACTTAAGGGATCCCAATGGCTGGCGTGAGGTTTGGCGTTGTTGTTTTTCCGGGTTCCAACTGCGACCGAGATGTAGCCTGGGTAACCCGCGGCCTCTTGGGCTGCCCAACGCGGCTGATCTGGCACCGGGAGACGGATTTGTCGGAGCTGGATGTGGTGGTGCTGCCGGGGGGCTTCAGCTATGGGGATTATTTGCGTTGTGGGGCCATCGCTCGTTTTGCTCCGGTGATGGGATCCCTGAAGGAGCACGCGGCGCGAGGGGGCTATGTGCTGGGCATCTGCAATGGCTTTCAGATCTTAACAGAGGCAGGACTGCTGCCGGGGGCGCTGGTGCGCAATGCCAACCTGCACTTTATCTGCGACCGAGTGGGGATCCGTATAGAACGGCAGGATCTTCCCTGGACAAGCGCGTATCCCCAGGGATCCACCTTAACCCTGCCCATCGCCCATGGGGAAGGCCGCTACACCTGTGATCCGGATACCCTCAAGCAGTTGCAGGATCGAGGGCAGATCGTCTTTCGCTATGCTCCGGTTGCGCCCAACGGCTCTGTGGATAATATTGCCGGCATTTGCGATCCCAGCGGTCGGATCTTGGGTTTGATGCCCCACCCTGAGCGGGCAGCAGATCCCGATTTGCCAGGGCAAGATGGGATCCCCTTTTGGCAGTCGATTTTGCACAGCTTCGCCGCCTAA
>NZ_JANSHQ010000322.1:0-3543 GCF_047461715.1 Synechococcus sp. R8-2
GGATAGCTGGGCGGGTAGTTGAGCATGAGACCTAAGCGCTAGAGACCCATTCCACTATGGCAGAGGAGAAGCCAAAAACCCACTCTCCGGCCTTTGCCAGGCATGCTCGCTATAGTGGAAGCCGAGTTGCGGGATAGATTCTGTGTTGCAGGCTTCTCCTTTCTTCCAGGCCGGGCGGATGGGCGCCTATCCCCTGGGCTCAGGCTGCTATCACTTCTCGGTGTGGGCGCCCTTGGTTGAGCAGGTGGAGCTGAAGCTGCTCAGCCCTGTCCAACGTTGCTTTACTCTAGTGCGGGATGAGCAGGGCTATTGGCAGGGGGAGGTGGACGGGATCCCGCCTGGGCCGGTGGACTATCTCTACCGTCTGCACACCCAGGCAGGGGTAGTGGAGCGGCCGGATCCCGCTTCCCGCTGCCAGCCCTACGGCGTCCACGGCCCTTCGCGGGTGGTGGATCCCCGCTTCGACTGGCAGGATCAGGGGTGGAAGGGGATCCCCCTGTCTCAGTGGATCCTCTACGAGCTGCATGTAGGCACCTTTACCCTCGAGGGCACCTTTGCTGCTCTGATCCCTCGCCTGCCGGAGTTGGTGGAGTTGGGGGTAAACGTGCTGGAGCTGATGCCGGTGGCCCAGTTTCCAGGAGAGCGCAACTGGGGCTACGACGGCGTCTACCCCTACGCGGTGCAGACCAGCTATGGAGGAGCGGCAGGCTTCAAAGCCCTAGTCAATGCCTGCCACCAACTGGGTTTGGCCGTCATCTTGGATGTGGTCTACAACCACCTGGGGCCGGAGGGGAACTACCTGCGGGATTTTGGCCCCTACTTCACCGACAAGTACCACACCCCTTGGGGGGATGCCCTCAACTTCGACGACCGCTATTCTGACGGCGTGCGAGAGTTTTTCCTACAAAACGCCGAGTACTGGCTGGAGGAGTTTCATCTCGATGGGCTGCGGCTGGACGCGGTGCATGCCATCTACGACTTCAGCGCCTACCCCTTCTTGCAGGAATTGGCAGAGCAGGTGGATGCCCTAGAAGCTCGCACTGGCCGGCCCAGGGTTCTCATTGCCGAAAGTGACCTCAACGATGTCCGCCTCATCACCCCCCGAGAGCAAGGGGGCTACGGGCTAGATGCCCAGTGGTGCGATGACTTCCACCACTCACTTCACACCCTGCTTACCGGGGAAAAGACAGGCTACTACCAGGACTTTGGCGAATTGGAGCACCTGGCCAAGGCTTACCGGGAGAGCTACGTTTATTCTGGCCAGTACTCCTGCTACCGCGCCAGGCGTCACGGCAACTCCGCTGTTGGGCGACCGGGATCCCAATTTGTTGTCTGCATTCAAAACCACGACCAGGTGGGCAACCGCAGGCTGGGAGAGCGCCTTAGCCAGCTCACCTCTTTCGAGGGCCTCAAATTGGCTGCCGCTGCCCTGCTGCTAGCTCCCATGCTGCCGCTGCTATTTATGGGGGAAGAGTATGGGGAAGTGGCGCCATTTCTGTATTTTGTCAGCCACGGGGATCCCGACCTGGTGGAAGCGGTGCGCCAAGGACGCCGCCGCGAGTTCAGCGCCTTTGCCTGGCAGGGAGAGCCGCCGGATCCCCAAGCTGAAGAGACTTTCTTGCGCTCCAAGCTGAATTGGGAGTTGAAAAAGGCCGGTCACCACCAGGTTCTCTGGAAGTGGTACCAGACCCTGATCCGGCTGCGCAAAACCCAACCGGCCCTCCAGCACTTGGAGCGGGATGGAGTGGAAGTGGAGCTCTTTTCCAACTCTGGCCTTGCCCTGCACCGCCGCCACGGATCCCAGGCTTTGCTTGCCCTTTTCAATTTCAGCCCCGATCAGCCAGTCACCTATACCCAATGGCCCAGCGGCACCTGGGAGAAGCTTTTGGATAGCCACGAGGCCCAGTGGTTGGGCAAGGGATCCTCTCTGCCCGCCGGAAGCCAAGGAGATCTTGTGGAGGTACCGCCCTATGGGGTGGCGGTGTACGGTCAGAACCCCTAAAAGAGGTAATCCCGGCCGCAGCCGTAGCGCCAAGCCTCGCGGCGCCGTCTCCAGAAGTAGTCCTGGGGGTTGGTTTCCGGCTCCGGGCGATCTGTTAGCCTTTGCAGCAGCTCGTAGAGGCCAAGGGCGCCAAAGTGGCCCGCCCATGCCACCAGCTCCGGCAACCCCAACCGAGGCAAAAGTCTGGCTACCAAGCTGGGATCCCGACGCGTCACCCCCCACAGGGCCTGGGCCAAGCCGCCAAACTGCACCACATCCTGCAAAAAGGGCTGCACCACCTGGGGGCCGGCGGCAACCATGGCCGCAAACACCCTGCTCAACAGGCGGTTAATGCTATTGGGATCCCAACTTTTGTTCTGCAGAGGGGGAATCATGGCCTTCTGAAATAGCCAGGTCACGGCCAAGTTGGGCTGGTAGGGTTGCAGCAGGGCCAGGGCTGCCTGGTTCAACTGCCGTTGCGCCAGGGCCTCGTGGATCCCCTGCTGTAGGCGATCCAGGTGGCGCAACATGGCGCCAAAGCCGCCAAAGCTTAGAGGCGACTGGCTGCCACTGCTATCCCCCACCGCCAATAGGCGATCCCAGGGCAGTTGCAGCGGGCTGCGGCGGTAGGCGGGGAAAACGCCACATAGCTTGCGCACCCAGCGGATCTGGGCCAGCTCCACCCCCTGGTAGGCTGGCAGCAGCCGGCAGTAATCCCGCCAGAGCTGCTCTAGACTAGGCCGCCGGGGATCCCGGTCGCAGTAGGTAAAAAGATAGGTGGTGCGCCCATCGCGGGCAGGGAAAGCTTCCCAAAAGGGCTGGTAGCCGTTCTGGGCTGGGGTAAAGCTGTAGAAGAGATCCCCGCTGGGTTGGTCTGGCAGCCCTTGGGCACAGGATCCCACCACCAGACAGACGCTATCTGGCGGCTGCCCTTGGCGAGCCTGGGCCGCGATGGGCGAGCGGTGCCCCATGGCATCCACCAGCAGTTGAGCACGGATCTGTCCCTTGGTGGTCTGGAGGCAGATCCCATCGGGGTGAACGGTGGCACTTTGAAAGGCAGTCTGCTCCCACACTTGGCCCCCCCAGGCCAGGAAATGCTGCTTGAGGAACTCCAGGAGGCTGACTGGATCCACGCCCACATTCAGCACTCCCTCCACCCACCAGTGGGGGCCCTCCCCAAAGCCAATCCGCCCCCTCGGGTAGTGGGTAACCTGGACTGCCTCCCACTCGGGCGGGGTAAGCAGCTCCAGCTCTAACAACACCTGCAGCTCCTGGTGTGAGGTGTTCCACTCCTGCTCCCGCCCCCGCAGGATCCCGCGCTCCAGCAGGATCACCCGCCAGCCCCGCTTGGCCAAAGCCGCTGCCAAGAAGATCCCCAGGGTGCCACCGGCAATGACAACATCCACCTCCCAGCTGCCCAAGCTCTGGGAAGCCTGCTGCACGACTGTCGGCGGTAACTCCCTCCGCCTCTGCCGCAGGGATCCCCACCAGGCATCCGAGGCGGGCAAGGCTTCCGGCGGGGGGACAACTTCAGCCATCGGCAGGAGCATGACTCTAGTCAA
>NZ_JANSHQ010000323.1:0-3427 GCF_047461715.1 Synechococcus sp. R8-2
CCCCCCACCCTGATGCGGAGTTGACCAGCAAGTTTTATGCCACCCCCCGCCTGGCACCCCAAAATGAGCAACGCTCTGGATCCTGTCGCGGCCCCAATTCGAAACAGCCCGCCTCCGACCCGAAAGTGGCTTTCGAGCGCTGGGCCAGGGTAGTGAAACAACAACAAACCCAGCAAAACCTGTTCCCCTGCCCCGCCTGCCGCTGTCCTACCCCTGCCGCCGAATTGGAGCGTTGGTTTGTCTGCGGGTTCTGCCATCGACAATCCTTACGCCCGCCCAGCTAACTCAGGAAACTCGAATTACGGTTGCTTCAAATGGCAATCAAACGATTCGTCAGGTCGATCCCCAACTTCTTTCTTCCTCTGAGAGAGGTTGTGGATGGTTACGTCAGCGGCAAGGAGCGCTTGGGAAGCGTCTCAACCCAGTTTGAAATGCAACTGCGAACCCTTAATCGTTCATAGCCCGATAGGTGGCCACCGAAGACGGCGATACACGGTTTAGATAGCGAAAGATCCAATACTTAAAAAGCGTATCTAGGAAAACCGGAAAAGTAGCAATAAAGCCGTAGATAAAATCGCGATTCTCCGGTACCCCCAAATGGGCAGCCAAATTACCCAGCAGCACCTCCCAACCGTGGGGAGAGTGATAACCGACAAACACATCGGTAAAGAGAATAATAATGAAAGCCTTGGCACTGTCGCTGAGGCCGTAGATCAGACGATCCAAAAAAGACTTGAGGACTTCGATTTCCTCACGCCCAATAAAGATAAGCCAGCCAAACACCAGCAGCGAAAGCAAATCAGCAAGGATATTCTTCAATCCTTCCGAGTTCCTACGGCTATATTTTTTCAGCAGTTCCTCTGCCTTCATGGACAGTTGCTCTTCTGATTCCAGATCCCACTCTGGGGGTTGATGGTGCAAAGCTCGCTCAAATTCTATTCTTTCCTTGAAAAACTCGAACTCTGACAGGGCTTTTTCTTGGAATTCGTGGCTTAGAGCCACAATGGCAGGCTCCCGTTGTTGGAAGTGATCCACCAATGGCCCAAACAGAAAGTTTTTCGAGAGGATCTGGGTGAGCAGAGGCAAAACGGCCAACAACAACAGAAAACGAATCGATACCAGTGTGCGAGTGCGAGCCTCCCGATACTCTTGGATCAGTTCCTCCTCGGCCTGGGAACTCAGCTCACGGCGGATTTGGCTGGCCGTGCGCAGAATGGAGCGGGGCAGAATCGCAGCTTTGGAAGCGACCGGGGCAGCGCCATTGCCGGAGCCTGCCTTGACAGAGACATTAGAAGAACTGGGTTGGGTTGAGGTAGGTTGTTCTGGCCGTTCGAGAGGCTCAGGTGAAGTGGAAATTGAAGCAGAGATGGGCTGGGATTTTCTGGTCGGGCGTTTGTATCGAGAAGTCACCTGATCGATAAACTGCAGTTTCTCCAAAATGGAAAGATCTCGTCTTTGGCAACCATTCTCGGAGTTTTCGCTGCTGCTTTCAGAAACATTGGCCTCAGCGGCATGGAGTTGTTGAGCTTTATCTTGGGCAGAAGTAGGGCCGCTGCCATTTTGCTCGGGATCCGGCAGGCGAGAAAAGGCGCTGCTGGCTCTGAACTCTGCCAAACGCAGATCGATCTGGCGCAGCTGCCGGCGCAGTTGAATCTGAAAGTAGCGGCTGACATTCTGGCCGTGTTGCCCATTGCTGCCAATGGACCCTCCCTGGAAGTATTGATCCTCAATGGCTTTAATGCGCAGGGCAGCCTCATAAGCTTGGTCGAGGGAGCGCAGGGGGGTATTCGAGATCCATTGGCCCAGCCTGCTCAATACGGATTCTCCCATTGCTCGTTCCCGTGGCACTCCCCATGGGGGCCGATCCACACATTACAGTGATCCGATTGACTAATTATTGTAACGAGTCCTGGGTGCCTAGGCGGGAATCCCAACGGTGGAGAAGTACTTGCAGAGACTGGCCCTGCCTCGACAGAAGTACAGACCGGCACCTTTGGGTCAGAGCAAACTTCAGTATCCCTTAAAGCGCTTGAGGGCAAAGCCACAGATCTGCAGCAGCCGCAGCCCCTCTCGCACATGGTGAATGTTGGAGCGACCATAGGTTCTGGGGAAATAGCGCACGGGGATATCCAGGATCTTCAGGGTGCGCTTGGCGGATCCCAGCAACAGGTCAAAATCTCCAAACGGGTCGAAATCCCCCCACTCTTGGCACAGCTTGGCAATCTGCTGGTAATCCTCCCGCCACAGGGCCTTGGTGCCACAGAGGGAATCTTTGATGCGGATGCCGAGAATGTAGGAGAGGAGAGCGGCAAAAAAACGATTGGCCCATTGGTTTAGCCGAGGCATTGCCTCTAGTTTCAGGGGATAGATAAGGCGACAACCATTGGCAAAATCACATCGCCCGGAAGCCACAGCCCGGAAAAACTTGGGCAGGTCCTCTGCCTGTACGGTCAAATCGGCATCGAGGATGATCAACACATCCCCTGTAGCGGCGGCTAGCCCCTTGCGCACCGCATCCCCCTTGCCCTTGCCCTCCTGCCGTAGAGCCCGGATATTGCGGATCCCTTGGTATTCCGCCTGTACCCGCTGGATCTCGGCCCAAGTCCCGTCGCTGGAATGCCCCTCCACAAAAATGATCTCGGTGCGGGATCCCATCTCGGGCAAATGTTCCACGCAGCGGCGGATGTTGCCCGCTTCATTCCGAGCCGGAATCACCACGGTGCAGGAAGGCTGCTGCTCAGGGGGGGGATCCCAGGCAGGGTCGGGCTGCAGGCGAGCGATCGTGTACTCTGTCAGGCAGAGGGCGTTGATCCCGGGCAATGGGGCAATCACCCGGTTGATCACAGTCGAAAGGAACGGGATCCGCCGCGGCAACAACAGCCGCTTGCCCTGCTGAATGACCTCGTATCCTGCCAAGTGCAGCAGGTTGGCCACATCGGCTGCCGATAACCAGTTGGCTGCCGGCAGAGGCATCCGTTGCTTGAGAGCGGTTGCCAAGCCCAGAATCGGCTCCCAGAGTGGGTTGTGGTGGGAGAGGATCAGGCGGGTGCGAGGGGTACAGAAGCGGCGCAACTGCTGGAGAACCTGCTGGATGTCGGCCAGGTAGCCCAGGGTATTGACGAGCAAGATCACATCAAAAGGCTCCGCCAAGACGGGATCCCCTTTGTCCAGCGTGTGGGCATCTTGCACCCGGAAATGGAGATGGGGAAACTCTGCCTGAGCTTGGGCAACAATGTCCGCATCCCGGTCGATCCCCACCCCGAAGCTGGGCTGCAAGGCATTGAGCAGGGATCCCGTGCCGGAACCAATCTCCAAGATGCGCAAACCGGCAGGGACAAAAAAGCGATGCAGCCGCTCCAGATCCTCGTGGTAGTAGCGGTTTTTTTGCCGCCAGTAATACAAGGGGTGGGTCAACGCTGGCAAGGGA
>NZ_JANSHQ010000324.1:0-14529 GCF_047461715.1 Synechococcus sp. R8-2
CTCCTGCGATTTCTAGCTGAATCTCGCTCACCGCTGCTGCAACCCATGACCAGCAGCAACTTTGTCGCTACCCCGCCAGCAGGAGCTCCCTGGGCATCCGTTCTCCCATAGCTAGGGCAACCAGCAAGGTTCGGCAAAAACAGGGCCAGAGGCATGCTCCCTCAAGCGATGAGCCAGTTATCACTGGAGTTCGCAAGCTGCCCAAGGCGGGATCCCCTACTCCAGGTCTCGACGGTTGGGGTTACGGGAGGGATCGTTGCTCAAAAAACCAAACACAAAAAGCCCCACAAAAAAGATGACAACCGCGTAAACAGAGATTTTCAGTAACAGCATAGTTTCAGCAACCCGTTTCCGACTGAATGAACCGATGAGGCGCTAAGGCAATGGTAAAGCAAGGGCGAACCACCCCAGAGAGGGGATCCCGTCAAACCTGAGACCCCGCAAAACTTCTTCACAACATCATACCTCTCAGAGGGCCTTTTTCCCGCAAATGGCCCCAGTCTCCCCCCGAGAGATCCTTTCATCCCATCCTCAGAAAAGGCTGCAAAGCCCGGCATGTCGGGGATCCCCGGCAAGAGCAGAGATTGTTAAGAAATATTTTGGACTGGAAACAAAGATTGCAACTCCTCAGCGGCAGCAACGCTCGCGGGCGACCGGGACATAGGAAGATAGGATTTGTGGCTTTGCCGGGTCTTGCCGGACGTGTGTTGGATTTGCCCATGCCTTTTGATCGGTTAGGTAACTTAGAGGCTCTGGATGGGCGGTCGGAAACTCAGCCGCAAACTGCGTCGGGGATCTATCGGCCTCAGGAGTTGCCGCTTTCCGATGGGATCCCGGCTTTTCTGCACCACTGGCCCCAGGGATCCCCTTGCGGACGGGTGTTGCTTTTGCACGGTAAAGGGGATCACGGCGGCGGGTTTTGCCCTTTGGCCGGCGAGTTGGCTGCTCAAGGGTGGGAGGTTTTGGCTCCCGACATGCGGGGATTTGGTCGCTCCGGCGGGATCCGCTGCTGGATCGACCGCTTCAGCCAATATCAAGCGGATCTGGAGAGGATCGCCCAGCAGGTCTGGCCGCAGAAAGGGATCCCGCAGATCTGGTGCGGGTACAGCGCGGGGGCCAACTGGGTTACGGAATATGCCCTCGCCCATCCCGACCAAGTGCAGGGCCTGGTTCTCATCTCTCCGGCTTTTCGCATCGACCACTATTTCACCCCTTTTACCCACGCCCTTCTGCAAGTTTTGGACAGGGTTATTCCCCAGTTGGCCTTGACCGGCCTCTACGAGCCGGCGCGGGTGACTTCCCTACCCGAGCAGCAAGCCGCCTTTGCGGCGGATCCCTACATGTGCGGTGTGACGCGGGCCAGATTTACAGCCGAACTGGTGCGCAGTGGACAGCGCTGCCTCGACCAAGCCCATCGGCTCCGCCTGCCGGTTTTGCTGCTTTACACCTCTGCCGATATCGTCGTCAATCCTGCCGGAGCTGTGGATTTTGCCCGTCGGCTGCCCCAGGGAGAAATCCACGATTTTCCCCAGTCCCGCCACGATCTTTTACACGACTGCCAAGCCGAAGCGGTAAAAGAGACCCTTCGCCGCTGGCTGGCTCGGCATTTTCCCTCTGCCCCCGATGTCGCCTCTCGCCGGACGACCAACTCAGCCCCTACCGACCTCATGGCAAAATAGAAACGCCCTCTTTCCCCCTGCTCTCATGAGCCAAGACCTGATCTACCGTCCCCGTCGGCTGCGGCGCACAGAGGCCTTCCGCCAGATGGTGCAGGAAACCCACCTGCGGGTGCAGGATCTGATCTATCCCCTGTTTGTCATGGAGGGGGAGAACCAGCGGCAGGAAGTGGAGTCGATGCCCGGCTGCTACCGCTACACCCTAGACCTGCTGCTAAAGGAGGTGGAAGAAGCTGCTCAATTGGGGATCCCGGCGGTGGCCCTGTTCCCGGTGGTGCCGGAAGAGAAAAAGGATCCCACCGGGCAGGAGTGCTTCAACCCAGAGGGCTTGATCCAGCGGGCGGTGCGGCGGATTAAACAGGAAATTCCCGAGATTTTGGTGGTAACCGATGTGGCCTTGGATCCTTACAACAGCGACGGCCACGACGGCATTGTGCGGGATGGGGTGATCCTCAACGACGAGACGGTGGAAGTTTTGGTCAAGCAAGCCCTCTCCCAAGCAGAGGCGGGAACGGATATTGTGGCCCCCTCGGACATGATGGACGGTCGTGTCGGTGCCATTCGGGAGGCCCTGGATGACCAAGGCTACACCGATGTGGCGATCCTGGCCTATTCTGCCAAATATGCCTCTGCCTTCTACGGCCCCTTCCGCGATGCCCTGGGATCCGCGCCCAAATCGGGAGACAAGAAAAGCTATCAAATGGATCCCGCCAATGCTCGGGAAGCCATCAAAGAGGTGGAGCTGGACGAGGCCGAGGGGGCGGACATGGTGATGGTGAAGCCGGCCCTGGCCTACCTGGACATCATCTACCGAGTTAAGGAATCGACGGATCTGCCCGTGGCTGCCTACAACGTCAGCGGCGAGTACGCCATGATCAAAGCCGCCGAACAAAAAGGCTGGATCGACGGCAAAAAAGTGATGTTGGAATCCCTACTGGCCATGAAGCGGGCTGGCGCCGATATCATCCTCACCTACTTTGCCAAAGAGGTGGCCCTGCTTCTCAAACAAGCCTAGGCAGAGGCAGCCTACGGCCTGGCAGACGGCTGGGTGGACTGCCCGATCCAGGAAGGGTGGGTGTTCTTCTCGTCGTCCGCCACCCAGGTACTGGGATCCACCAAACGCACCTGAATTTGATTGCGTGGCACCCGATTCAGCCGTTCCTTGATCAGGGCCTCCTGCTGCAAGGGATCCATACCTCGATCCACCCCCTCCTGCAGCCGAGAAATCCGAGTGGACAAGACCTCGATATGCCGCTCCAGAACCTGGAGCCGGTGGTGCTGAGCCAACTGCACCGGCAAGAGGCGATACAAACCACTGAGGGCAGCCGCCGTAAACAAGACATTCACCCCGATGTGACAGGCCATCTCCCAGACTTGAGGCTCGTGGCCAGGTTCTTGCCGTCCGCGCCGGCGGGAGCGCTGGACAGGGATCGTCCGCCGACCGGAAATTGGGAGAGAGGAGGGAAACCCTGCCCGAACCAGGGATCCCTGCCCTTGGGAGCGATGCACTCGTGGAGCAACAGAGATGTCCAGCCGCGGCCCAGCAACCTGCTCTGCACGCATAGACACGTGGCGAGCCGGGGTACGGGAAGAAGACTTGGGTGTCACGGGTGAAGGGAAGAAAATAGGGGGACGATGAACCACCTCTGCTGCCAAGAAGCGCAGCTAGGGCCTATTGAAGCCGATTTTTCCAGGTGTGTCAGGCTTTGCCGCAAAACATTTTTATTCTTGGGCTTTCTTGGGCTCTGCCACTTCGCCAAGCTCAGCAAACGGATGGCGGGATCCCAGGCAATGGCCAACGCGGGGCAGGAAACGCGCTAGGCTAGAGGTTCGAATAGCGGAAAGGCTCTGCACCGTTCAAAGGACAAGGGCGGCACAGGGCTTGTGCAGATGCAAGTCGGATCCACATCATGCGCATTGCCATCACGGGGGGGAGTGGTTTTATCGGGCGTCGCTTGGTGGCCCGTCTGCTGGAGCAAGGGGATCAGGTTTTGGTCTTGACCCGCCGCCTGGAGCAGGCCCGCCGCATTTTGGGGGAATCCCCCAACCTCAAGCTGCTGCCCTACGATCCCTACCAACCGCAAGCCTGGGCAGCCGCCCTGGAAGGGTACGAGGGGATTGTCAACTTGGCCGGAGAGCCTTTGGCTTCTTCTCGCTGGACAGAGACCAAGAAAAAAGAAATCCGTCGTAGCCGTGTGGAAACCACCCAGGCCCTTGTCCAAGCCCTCGCCTCCCTCAACCAAAAGCCCCAGGTGATGATCAGCAGCTCGGCGGTGGGTTACTACGGATCCCATCCGGCAGGAGAACCCTTAACAGAGACGGATCCCCCAGCCCAAGATTTTCTGGCAGGAGTCTGTCAGGCCTGGGAAGCTGCCGCCCGGCCGGTTGAGGAATTGGGGATCCGTTTGGCCATCCTGCGCACGGGGATTGTGTTGGGTCCGGATGGAGGAGCGCTGGGGCAGATGCTGGCCCCCTTTCAGTTCTTTATCGGCGGAACGATCGGCTCCGGCAAACAATGGCTGTCTTGGATCCACCGCGAGGATTGGGTGAGCTTGGTCTGCTTCCTGCTGGAGCAGGGATCCGGAGTGTTCAACGCCACCGCTCCCAACCCGGTGCAGATGGAAGAGTTTTGCCGAACCTTAGGCCAGGTCTTGGGTCGCCCCTCTTGGTTGCCTGTGCCGGAGCTGGCGTTGGAACTGCTGTTGGGCGAGGCAGCTCAAGTGGTTTTGACGGGGCAGAAAGTGATCCCGCAAGCGGCTTTGCAGATGGGCTTTACCTTCCAGTACCCACAACTGAAAGAGGCATTACGACAGATCCTCCTCCCCCGCTGACTTCTCTCTACGCCAATTATTCTTCCGTGAAATCGGCTTCCACCACCCCTGAAGCAGAGCTGGGATCAGGGCTGGCAGCCGCAGTGGGTGCCGGAGCCGGTCGCGATGCCTGGGGCACTTGCACAATCTGGGGAGTAAAGATGAATAGGTTGTACACCGTGTTGCGGCGGATGTTGTCCATCATCTCCAGGAACAGCTCGTAGCCCTCGTTCTTGTACTCGATCAGGGGATCCTTCTGACCGTAGCCTCGCAGGCCCACAGCTTCCCGCAGCGCCTCCATCTGCTGCAGGTGTTCCCGCCAGAGGGTGTCCACCTGTTGCAACAGGAAAAAGCGCTCTGCCTTGCGCATCAAACCGGGCTCAAAGGTATCCAGAAAAGCCTCTTTGGCCTCATAGGCCAGTTCTGCCTGCTTGATCAGGTAGTCCAAGATCTGCTCGTAGGAGAGATCCTGCAGGTCTTCAACCTTGAGGTTTTGCTTCAGGAGCGGCACAAACTCCTGCATCTTGGCGGTCAGCTTGTCAATTTCCCACTCTTCCGGGGGCAGCTCTGGGTTGACATGCGCTCGCACGATCTCGCCAACGGTTTTGCGCACATAGTCAAGGATCTTGGTCTTGAGGTTTTCCCCCTCCAAGATGCGCCGCCGCTCTGAGTAGATGGCCCGCCGCTGGTTGTTCATCACCTCGTCATACTCGAACACCTGCTTGCGCATGTCGAAGTAGTATACTTCCACTTTTCTCTGCGCATTCTCCAGGCTGCTGCTGAGCAGCGGGTGCTCGATGGGCATATCCTCCTCCACCCGGAACATGTCCATGAGCTTGGCTACCCGCTCGCCACCGAAAATCTTGAGCAGGTTGTCTTCCAAGCTGAGGAAAAACCGCGAGGAGCCGGGATCCCCTTGTCGCCCGGCGCGGCCCCGCAGCTGGTTGTCGATACGGCGGGATTCATGGCGCTCCGTACCGATCACATGCAGGCCCCCCAGCCTCACCACCTCTTCGTGCTCGGCCTCAGTAATTTTTTCGTACTCGGCTTTGATGCTGTTGTAAACCTCCCGCAGTTGCAAAATTAGCGGATCCTGCACCGGCGCTTTCTCGGAAGCTACTGCGATGAGATCCTCCACCACCAGCTCTGGCAGACGGTTCAGCCCATACTTGGTCACGGCTGCTGCCACCACTTCGTCTAAAGCTTGGTTGGTGCGGGCCGACAGCTCACAGGGGTAAAAATTGGGGGAGACCACCGTCCAGGATTTTTTCGGCTTGGGTGCTGTCCCACCAAATCCCTGGCCACCCCCCCGTCCCACCATCTGAACGGATCCCAAGGGGTTGTCGGCGTCCAATTGAGCCAGCTTGGGCATCAGCCGTTCCCGCAGCTTGAGGCGGGCCATGTACTCCGCATTGCCTCCCAAGATGATGTCCGTGCCTCGACCGGCCATGTTGGTAGCAATGGTTACAGCGCCTTTTCGCCCCGCCTGGGCAATGATCTCCGCCTCCCGCTCCACGTTTTCCGGCTTGGCGTTGAGGAGGTTGTGGGGGATCCCCATTTCCTTGAGCATGGCCGAGAGGCGTTCGGATTTTTCCACGCTGGTGGTGCCCACAAGGACGGGGCGCCCCTGGGCGTGCATGTGGGCAATTTCCTCGGCAACCGCTTGCCACTTGCCCCTTTCGGTCTTGTACACCAAGTCGGGGGCATCTTTGCGGCGGATGGGTCGGTTGGTGGGGATCACCGTAACTTCCAGGTTGTAGGTTTTGCCGAACTCGGCCTCCTCAGTGCGAGCCGTGCCCGTCATGCCGGAAAGCTTGGGATAGAGCAGAAAAAGGTTTTGGTAGGTGATGGTGGCCAGGGTTTGGCTCTCGCTTTGAATCGGCACCCCCTCTTTGGCCTCCACCGCCTGGTGCAGCCCATCAGACCAGCGGCGGCCGGGGAGCACCCGCCCGGTGAACTCGTCCACGATCACCACCTCTTGATTGCGGACGATGTAGTGGACATCCTTGATGAAGAGCTCTTTGGCCTTCACCGCGTTAAAGACAAAGTGCGCCCAGGGATCCTTGGGATCAAACAGGTCAGAGACCCCCAGCAACCGCTCGGCGGCTTCAAACCCCTCGTCGGTAAGGATGACGTTGCGGGCTTTTTCATCCACCTCATAGTGTTCATCTCGGATCAGCTCCCGCGCCACCTGGGCTGCCCGCAGGTATTTTTCGGAGGGGCGAGCCACCTGACCGGAGATGATCAGGGGAGTGCGGGCCTCGTCGATAAGGATTGAGTCCACCTCGTCGATGATGCAGTAGTTAAAGGGCCGTTGCATCACCTCCTTGATATCGGTGGCCATGTTGTCCCGCAGGTAGTCGAAGCCCAGCTCGCTGTTGGTGCAGTAGGTAATGTCGCAGTTGTAGCTGCGGCGCTTTTCTTCGGGTGACATGCCCTCTTGCACTAGACCGACCGTCAGGCCCAAGAAACGGTGCACCTGCCCCATCCACTCCGAGTCGCGCCGCGCCAAGTAGCCGTTGACGGTAACGATGTGAACCCCCTTCCCAGTCAGGCCGTTCAAGTAGGCAGGCAGGGTGGCGACCAGGGTTTTCCCCTCGCCGGTTTTCATTTCGGCAATCTGGCCTTCGTGCAGCACCATGCCGCCGATGAGCTGTACGTCGTAATGGCGCAAGTTCAAAACTCGCTTGGCGGCCTCCCGCACCACGGCAAACGCCTCCGGCAAGAGATCGTCCAGAGATTCTCCTCTGTCCAAGCGCTGGCGAAACTCTGTGGTCTTGGCCTTGAGCTCCGCATCCGAAAGAGAGGCGATCTCGATCTCCAGCGAGTTGATCAACTTGACGACAGGACGGTACTGCCGGATCTTCCGATCGTTAGGATCCCCGAGGAGCTTTTGTAGGGTTTGGAGCATGGGCAAGCCTAGGCCAATGAAGAACATTGATTAATGATGCGATCTTACCATTTTGACTTGGCCGGCCAGGGAGAGGTGGGCCCAGATGAGCTGAGAGGAGAACACCAAAGCCAACCAAAGCCATCAGAATGGATGAGGAGAGCCGGCAGTTACTTGCAGTCCGCGGCAAGAAAATGTCACTCTAGGGAGGCGAAGGGATCCCGACCAAACCGTACTCTGCCGAGGCTCATGAATTTTTTGGGTGTTGGACTGCCGGAAATGTTGGTCATCTTTGCGGTGGCTCTCTTGGTTTTTGGGCCCCGCAAACTGCCGGAGATCGGTCGCACGCTGGCCAAAACCCTGCGCAGCCTGCAGGATGCTTCCAGAGAGTTCGAGGCGCAACTGAACAAAGAGGCCCAAGAGCTGGAGAAAGCCACCCGCGGGATAACGGCTGCCGCCCCTCCCAAGGCTTCCCGAACAGCAGCCGCGGCTGAGCCCAAAGCCGAGTCGGTCGCCACAGCCGATACACCCACCTCAGAGATGGCTCCCCCCCCATCCGCAGCCGACGACGCTCAAACAGCAGACGCTGCCTAACCTATGGCCCGCTTCAACCCCCTTTGCTTCGGCCTGGAAATTACGCGCTTGTTCGAGCAAGGGCAGTCCTACTTCGCTCCTGCCAAGGTGGAGACCTGGCTGCGGCAGCATGGCCAAAACCCGTCCGACTATGAGATCTCGTTTCACCAGGAACTGCCCCCTGCCGGCTCTTCTGCGGCGATGTGGATTCGCATCGACCTAAAGCGTTGGGATGGCCAGCCGGTGGATCCCTGGCTGTTGGAAGCGATCAACCGGGTAGATTGAGAATGGATTGCTCTTGGGGAGAGCCAGTCCCCACAAAGTTGAGGCTGTTGTCTACCGATGCCCAGTGCCACCCTGTTGGTATCTTGCCCTGATCAAAAAGGGCTGGTAGCCAAGCTCTCCAGCTTCATCTACAGCTACGGCGGCAACATCATTCACGCCGATCACCATACGGATCCCGAGGCAGGACTGTTCTTGAGCCGCATCGAGTGGGACTTGCAGGGCTTCCAACTGGAGCGAGGGGAAATTGTCCCCGCCTTTTCGGGTATTGCCCGTGGGATCCAAGCCAACTGGGAACTGCATTTTTCCGACACTCGCCGTCGCATTGCGTTGTGGGCCAGCAAGCAAAGCCACTGCCTTTTGGATCTGATCTGGCGGCAAAGGGCGGGAGAACTGCCCGCCGAGATCCCCTTGATCATCAGCAATCACCCCGACCTGGAATCGGTGGCCCGCTCCTTCGGTATCGATTACTACCACATCCCCGTTTCTCCAGAGGGCAAAGCCGCAGCCGAAGCCCGTCAGCTCGCTCTCCTGCAGGAATATCGAATTGACCTGGTGGTGTTGGCCAAGTACATGCAGGTCTTGAGTGGGTCGCTGCTCCGCCAAGCCCCGCCGGTCATCAACATTCACCATTCCACCCTGCCCGCCTTTGCCGGAGCCAACCCCTACCACCGCGCCCATCAACGGGGGGTGAAGATCATCGGCGCGACTGCCCACTATGCCACCGAAGATCTGGACGAAGGGCCGATCATCGAGCAAGACGTGGTGCGGGTCAGTCACCGCGATACCGTTGCCGACCTCGTCCGCAAAGGCCGCGACATGGAACGCCTAGTCCTGGCACGGGCAGTGCGGTATCACCTGGAGAATCGGGTGCTGGTATACCACAACAAAACGGTGGTGTTTGCCTGATCAGCCCGCGGGCACAGCGTCGCTCAACGGGATCCCTTTCTGGTTTCGTAGGAGAGCCAAGATCTCGTCCTTCACCTCTTGGAAGGAAGAAGTGCGCTTGAGACTGTAGTCGCGCCGACTGGGGAAATCAACCCGGAGCTCCCGTTTCACCCGCCCAGGATGGGACGTGAGTACATAGATGCGCTGGGCCAGAAAGACGGCCTCTTCCACATCGTGGGTAATCATCAAAATTGAGGTGCGCGTGCGCTGCCAGAGATCCAGCAAAAACTCCTGCATCGTCTCCTTGGTTTGCACGTCCAAAGCGCCAAAAGGCTCATCCATGAGCAAAATCTTCGGCTGGGCCGCCAGAGCTCGGGCAATGGCCACCCGCTGCTGCATACCGCCCGAAAGCTGCTTGGGCAGAGCCTTGGCAAAACGCTCCAGGCCGACGATCTCCAGAAAATAATCCACACGGGCTTCCCTTTCCTGCCGTTTTACCCCCTGCAATTTCAGGCCAAAGCCGACGTTCTCCGCCACGGTCATCCAGGGGTAGAGGGTGTAGGACTGGAACACGACTCCCCGATCCGCTCCCGGCCCAATCACCGGCTCCCCATCGACGCTGATGGATCCTCGGCTAGGCTGCTCCAACCCGGCAATCAGGCGCAGTAGGGTGGTTTTACCAGAGCCGGAAGCCCCCACCACACAGACAAACTCCCCCGACTCCACATGCAAATTCACCCCATCCAGAGCCAAGATAGGTCCACGACGGGTGGGGAAGGATTTGCTCAGGCCGACCACTTCCAAATGCACGACACCACCTCATAAAAAGGCCCAACGACAGGTCAAACGTACCAAGCGTCGCAGCAGCCAATCCAGCAGAAAGCCGATCAGCCCCAACACAATCAAGCACGCAAAAATCTCGTCGGTTCTAAAGAAGCGCTGGGCTAGCTGGATCCGCCTACCCAAACCCTCATTGGCGGCCACCAATTCTGCCACCACCACCAAGTTCCAAGAGGCAGCCATGTTGACGCGGAAGGTGTCGAGAATGTTCGGGGTGATGTATGGAGTGATCACCTGCAGCAACACCTGCCAGCGCCGCCCCCCCAAGGTGTAGGTGGCCTCGATCAGCTCTTTGGGAATGAACTTCACCGCATCCATGATCATCAGCATGTTGAAGAAAACGGTGCCGATGAAAATTAACCCGATCTTGGGGGCCTCATCCAAACCCAAGTAAATAATCAACAGCGGGGTGAAGGCAGGAGCGGGCATGTAGCGAAAGATGCCGCTAATCGGCTCGATCAAGGCGCGGATGCTGGCGAAGGTGCCCATGGCAATGCCGATGGGGGTCGCCACCACTGCTGCCAACAGAAAACCGCTGCTAACCCGACTGAAGCTGGCCAAGGTATCCTTCCACAGCAGGCCGTCTCGCCACAGGCGCAGCAGGGCCGCCCATACCGAAGGGGGAGAAGGCAAAAAACGCGGCGGTACCCACCCCGAGACCGATAGGCCCCACCACAAGCCGAAAGGCACCAGCACCGATAGCGCCGTCAGCAGCAAGGCCAAGGGGCGCGGGATCTCTTCGGCAATGCGCCAAAACACCGTCGGGGGCAGACTGGGGCGGGTGGGTGGAGGCGATTCAGCCGGAGCAGTCAGCATCGTACCTTACCTCACTGGTGGCCCATGAAGGGATCCCGGATATCTCTCACCGTCTAACACCCACCGACTCGGCATAGGCGCGAACGAAGCGGTCATCGAACAATGCCTCCAGATCCTTGGGCCCCTCCGAGATGAAGCCCACTCTCACCATGAAGTCCACCATTTGTCTGGCCGCATAGGGCATGTGCTGCATTCCCTCGCCGGGGCTGAAGGCTTTTAGGTTGTCTTCTATGGTGAAGAAACGAATGCCATCTTTGAACAGTTGCAGCTCCTCTGGGGTGACACCGGCACGTCTGGCCATGATTTCGTCGGCTCGCTGCGGGTTCTCCTCCATGAACTTCAGAATATCGAACCAGCTATTCACCAAAGCCTGCACCTGATCCGGCTGCTCGTCAATCAATTTTTGGCTGACCACCAACAAATCGGGAATGGCCCCTGGGAACTCCGCCGAAGAGAACAGCTCCTTACTTCCAGGGCGCTCCAGGGCTGTCAACCAAAAGGGCGGAAAGGCTCCCACCGCATCCACCTGACCGGCAGCAAAAGCAGCGGCGGCGGCTCCGGTTTCCAAGGGCACAATGATCACATCGTCGCGGGAAAATCCCTCCCGCTCCAGCCCCAGCGTCAGCAGAAAGTCACCCACCACGCCTTCTTCCACAGCCACCCGCTTACCCACTAGGTCGGCAATGGTGTTGATCCCTTCCCGGACGATGATCTTGTCGTTGCCTGCCGAGTTGTCGTTGACCAGCACCACCACCTGACCATTCACAGATTTCGGCGCGAAGGAGAGCGTATCGTTCAGGGTTTGGGTATTGGCATCCAGTTGTCCGGCGGCAAAGGCTTCCATCGACTCAATGTAGCCATCGAACCAGCGCAACTGCACGTTGGCCCCATTTTTCTTGAAAATGCCCTCTTCTTCTCCAATGGCCCACGGCCACCAACCTGCCCAATTGCTGTAGCCCATCTGAATGGGGGGTCGGGCCAGAGCGGGAGAGGAGCTTCCCAGCAAAAGGGTGGGCAACAACCCCAGCACCCAGGACAAAAACCGGCGGCGACGCGAGATCTGTGGAGAAGAAGTCATAAGCCTGGAAGTTCAAGTAACTGTGCAGCCAGCTTGAGAATGGCTGTTCGCTGGCCTGGATTCTAGGGTCGGCTTGAGACGAGCAGCAAATAGTTAATTTAGCTACAAAATCCCCCAACTTGTTGCTTGGGTTGGCTTTGGATTTTCCGATCTTCCAGAGTGATGGGACTTAACCAAGGGGATCCCTCAGTACTCAAAGGTCATGGGTGGGAAGCGGGAAGGGCGGGATCTGAGCTGGGCCGGTTCAGAGGGGGGAGCGGGATCCCGGAAGGCTTTTGCCTCCTGCTGAAGGTGCTGCATGGCCTGCTCGATTTCCTGAAGTCGCGCGTGGATTTGCCCTTGCCGCTCTCGAATAAACTCTAGCTCTTGGTTGAGCCGCTGCTTTTCGACAGTGAGCTGCTGCATTTCGGCATAGAGGGCGGATTCGGTTTGGCGGCGAGGGATCGAGCGCAGCTTGGGGCGAGGTCGAGTTCGGGGCACACGGGGCAAGCTCATAAGGGGGGATCCCGGAAAACGGCTTGCGCCTATCCTAGCGTGCTCTTGGCGGCCCTTCTATTCCTAGGTAGGATCCATTCGTCCGGTGTGGAAAACAGCGATGGTGGAAACTGGAGCAGACCTGTTGCAACGCTACGGCAGCGGTGAGCGGGACTTCAGCAACAGCCAACTGGCCGGAGCTGATCTGGCCGGGGCCGACTTGGCCGGGATCGACTTGGGGGGATCCATTCTCCGCCAGGCAAAGCTGGCCTCTGCCAACCTGGAGCGGGCCTACCTGAGCGGCGCCGACCTCAGCCAAGCGGACCTGCAGGGATCCAACCTGCGGCTGGCCAACCTAGAGAAAGCCAAGCTGCAGGGATCCCGATTGCAAGGAGCCAACTTGCGTGGGGCCAACCTGGCCGAAGCGGACTTGAGCGAAGCCGATCTCAGCCAAGCGGACCTGGCAGGGGCCAATCTCACCGGGGCCAACTTGAGAGGAGCCCTTCTTGCCCGGTGCAAACTCAAGCTGGCCAACCTGCGAGGGGCTTGCTACGACGCCACCACTCAGATGGAAGCGGGTGTTACACCGGTGGAGCTGGGCATGGTTCAAGCCTAGAGGGGGAAATGGGGCTAGTCCTCCGGCTCCAAGTCCAGGATCTCCTGAATTTCGGCATCGGTATAGCCCACCGCCCGCAACTTCTCCGATACCGTCTGAATCTCCCCTGGAGACAAATCCTGCTGCCGTACCCGATCCCAGAGATTGGCCACAATCTGCAGCAGCAAACCGCTGCTCTCCGCCTCAAACAGCTCAAAAGCCGTGGCTAGCTCAATGGCCTGCAACACCTCCTCGGCACTGCCAATCGGCTGATCGAGGGATCGTTCCTCCAGCTCCACCAGCAACTGGCGCAGTTGGTTCAGGCCATCCCCAAGAGCAGACATACAGCAGGCTCCACAACGGCACTCGAACCCTCACCCTAGCAGACCCCTATCATTCCGCAAAAGGAATCCCGCCAATTCTGCGGCAGCTACAGCTATTCTGATTAAGAGAGCGATTCAACTGCAATCGAGGCGATTGTCGAGTCAGCATAGACAATCAACAACACCCAAACAACACCGAGAGGAGATGCATGAGTATGGCCCCAGTGAACGTCCTGCCCAATACCCCCCAGCCTTTAGCCGATGAGGGTGGCACCACCTTGGACTATGGCAGCGCGGTTTACCGGCAGGCCTACTCTCGCATCAACGGCATTGTGATCGAAGGGGAACAAGAAGCCCACGACAACTACCTCAAGCTGGCCGAGATGTTGCCGGAAGGGGCAGAGGAGCTGCACAAGCTGGCCAAGATGGAATTGCGGCACATGAAAGGCTTTCAATCCTGCGGCAAAAACCTGCAGGTAGAGCCGGATAGGGAGTTTGCCCGCACTTTCTTCACCCCTTTGCGCAACAATTTCCAAAAAGCGGCAGCAGCCGGAGACCTAGTTACCTGCTTGGTCATTCAGTCGCTGATCATCGAATGCTTTGCCATTGCCGCCTACAACATTTACATCCCCGTCGCCGATGAGTTTGCCCGCAAGATCACCGAGGGGGTGGTCAAGGATGAATATCTGCACCTCAATTTTGGAGAGCGCTGGCTAGGGGAGCATTTTGGCGAGGTCAAAGGACAGATCGAAGCGGCCAACGCCCAGAACCTGCCCTTGGTCTGGCAGATGCTGCAGCAGGTGGACCAGGATGTAGAAGCCATCTATATGGATCGCGAGGCCATCGTCGAGGATTTTATGATTGCCTATGGAGAGGCGCTGGCCAACATCGGCTTCAGCACCCGCGAGGTGATGCGCCTCTCAGCCCAGGGTTTGCGGGCAGCATGACCCACCTCAGCATTCATCCTCTGCCGGCGGACTGCAGTTCTAGGCTGGCTACAGGCGGGTATGGACATGTTTTGATGGGATCCATCAGTTATCCAAGCGGGTAAACCTTTATGTTCGGCCTGATTGGGCACTTGACCAGCCTGGCCCATGCGAAGCGGGTGGCAGACAAGCTGGGTTATTCCGAATATGCGGAGAGCGACCTGGAGTTCTGGTGCATGGCTCCCCCTCAGGTGGTGGACGAGATCACGGTAACCAGCATCACCGGCCAAAAGATTTATGGGCAGTACGTCGAATCCTGTTTCTTGCCGGAGATGTTGGCGGGGGGACGGGTGAAGGC
>NZ_JANSHQ010000325.1:0-12159 GCF_047461715.1 Synechococcus sp. R8-2
CCAGCGGGACGGAGTCCTTAGATAGGGCAGCCAGAATCGGGCTCATCCTGCATCCTAGAGATGAAGCTCTAGCCGCTAAACTGGGGAATCATGGATGCAACTTTGGAATCTTTCTTTGCCTCTGCCACCCAAATTGGGCTAGGTCTAGCAGGCTTGCTGGCTGTGCTCACCCTGCTGGCCTGGATCCGCAATTGGCCCTTGAAGTTTGCGCTGGTGGGCTACACGGCGTTTGCGCTGGTTTTAACGGCGGGATGTTTTGCCCTCAGCTTGGGGCCGATCTTTCGCTCCCGCATTCCCGGTGCTGCCCCCTACACCACCGTCTATGACCAAGGGGCGGATCGAGCGGTTATTGCTGTCAGCCCGGATATCACCCCAGAGCAACTGATCCTCACCCTGAAGCAGGCGGCCAGCGATTTGGGATCCCCGGGCCGCTTCTCCACCGGTTCGCCGGTGTTCACCTTGCGGGCCCGCACCGTCATCCATCCCGAGCCGGGAGTTTCCGAGCCGTTGCTCTTGGGCACGCTGCAACAGCCGTTGGGAAAGCGCCTGCGCACCCCAGAAGAACAACAGCAGCAGCAGATCCATCTGGAGGAAGAGGCCTTTGCCCGGCTGCGGAAGTTGGCCCAGGGTCAGGCTTCTGCCGCCTTGTCTGCAGAGGGAGCGGAAGAGCCAACCACCGGGATCCCACTTGCCCAGTCTTGAGCGCTGAGCCAGCGGCGCAGATCCTGTCCTACCTGGTCGGGGATCTCCCAGGGAAAGAGATGAGCCACGTTGGGATAGACAATGCAGGTGCAGTGGGGCAGGGCGCGGGCTGTGGCCAGGCTGCTGTTGGCGGTGATGTGGCGATCCCGCTCGCCGGCCATAAGCAGTACCGGGATGCGAATTCGGTGCAGATCTCCCTCGCGGTTGTAGCCCCGTTGCAAAGCGGCGCGCAGAGCTTGGCGAGCCTGGGGGGAGGTGTGCAGATAGGCGGGCAAGGCCATGTGCGCCAAATACCGATAGGCCGTTGGGGTCTGTTGCTGCATCAGGTAGCGGTAAAGGGAGCGACGGCCAAAGGTCTCGATGTTCCATTCCCAGCCGGGCCAAACCCAGTTGAGCAGCGAGGCAACGCCGGTGTTGACCTGATCCCAAAAATCGGTGGGGGGATGGTTGCTGCGGGGGCAGGCGGCACTGGCCACCAAGACCAAACCCTTTACCCGCTGCGGCAGCCGCAAAGCCAACTCCAGGGCCAGGATCCCGCCCAAAGACCAGCCCAGAACCAGACACGCCTGCCAGCCCAGGCGATCCAGCAGCCGCTCCAAGTCCTCTAGGTGATCCTGCATCTCAAAGGGATCCGTCACCTGGGAATGCCCGTAGCCACGCAGATCTGGCGCCACACAGGGGTGGATCCCCGCCACTGCCTCTGCAAATACCGCCATGCAGTCGGCATTGCCCGGATGGCCGTGGAGCATCAAGATTGGGAGGGAGGGGATCCCTTTTCCCCAAGTACGGTAGTGGAGCTGCAGGCCCATCGCGTCAGCAGTGCAGTTCCCGACTGCTGTAGGCATAACACTCTGGATAGCATCTAGACAGCAGGGTTAGGCGCTGGCCGCCTTCTTCGGAGTGGGCTGGAGCTTTACCCCGTTGGGAATGCAAATTAAGTTTTGATCCAGCACCTGCACAAACCCTTTCGAACGCAGGGATCCCAGAAGACGAGTCACCGTCACGCGGGTGGCCCCAATGGCATCCCCAATCTGGGCATGGGTAAGGGGCCAGGGGAGATACATCCCTTGTTCACAGGGCTGTCCATACTCTTCGATCAACAGGCTCAAGAAGCCCTTGAGGCGATCGATGGCGCGCCGTTGGCCCAGATTTCCCAACCACAGCAGCTTCCGTTGCAGTTGCTGGCGGAAGTTTTCCTGAATCTTCTGGTGCAGATAGGGCCACTGCTCCAGATCCTGCCAGTAAAACCACATCACCGTGGTGCGATCGGCGTGGGTGCAGGCTTTCAACTCAAAGCGCTCTGGGTTGCTCAGCTCAAAAGGAAATCCAGCCGTGATGAACCCAACAAAGACCTCCCGCCGCTCTGGAGTTTGGCTGACCAGGCGCACCACTCCCTCTTGGGTGATGTACACCAATCCCGGACGAGTGGGAATGCGCACGTCTTTGGGAAAGGTGCGACAGCGGTAGTGCTCCTCGGCCCACTGGCAAAGCTCACGCCATTCCTGAGCCTCTGTTGCCGATGTGATGGAAACAAGTGACATGAGATCAACTTCCTGTCGCTCGAGCGACCTGATGGGTTTTACAGACTTTCCAGCTTTACCCGGCTGTAGGCTATGCAACGCTTCCGCGTTCGCGCCGGCGGTGCGGAGCACCTACACGTCAACGGGACGGAGTCTTAGGAAGATGGGGATGGAGAAACAGCAAGATACACACAAGAAGGCAAATACAAAGAGGAAGGAAACCGCAGGGTTTACTTTACCTTAGCTTCATAATGGCACTTGACCTCATAGGGTGACATTGTGTTCCTACTGATATTGTTCAAAAGGCTACGTCCAATAATAACCCCAAGAAGCCGTAAATTTTCAGATTCTGCCGCTGAACTCGGCTACCTGGGGGATCAGCGCAGATCATTGGGTCAGACTGGTGTATGTCTAAGGGCGGGTGTGGGGTGGCCGGGATGAATATTCTCATCAGCAACGACGATGGCATCCAGGCGGCAGGGGTGCGGTGTTTGGCGGCAGCGCTGGCCCAGCTGGGGGGGCACCAGGTAACGGTGGTCTGTCCGGATCGGGAGCGCTCGGCCACCGGCCACGCCCTGACGTTGCACAAGCCGCTGCGGGTGGATCCGGTGCGGGAGGGATTTCCTCCAGAAGTGCAGGCCTGGGCCTGTTCGGGCACCCCTTCCGACTGTGTCAAGTTAGGTCTGGACGGGCTATTGGATCGTCCTCCCGATTGGGTGATTTCCGGCATCAATCAGGGAGCCAATCTGGGCACGGATGTGCTCTACTCCGGCACCGTCTCGGCGGCAATGGAAGGGCTATTGGAAGGGATCCCTAGCCTGGCAGTAAGCTTGGCCAGTTTTACCCATCAGGATTTTCAACCAGCGGCCCAGGTGGTGCTGAAGCTACTGGAGAAACTGAGCCTGAAACCCCTGGGGGAGCCGATGCTGTTGAACATCAACGTGCCCCCCCTAGCGCTGGCTGAAATACGCGGCATGGTCTTGGCCCGCCTGGCCTGGCGCAAGTACACAGATCTCTATGAGAAACGGGTGGATCCGCGCGGCAAGGCCTACTACTGGCTAGCTGGAGAGGTGGTGGAAGAGGGGGTGGATCCCCGCTCGGATGTGCGGGCGGTTGCTGAGGGCTATGTGTCGATTACGCCCCTGCAGCCGGATCTAACGGCCTACGCGGCCTTCGATAGCCTACAGCGCTGGGGGCTCTCAGCTTTTGGCTCATGAATTTTAAGCCGGTGAGCTGGGGTCAGCGCCGAACAATGTCATCCCCTCCAAATTTTGGGTCGAACTCGGCGGGAAAGCGGGTGTTGGCACTGTAGATTGCCCCTTCCAGAAAAGCGCTCTTTAGGTTGTCCATCGACAGATTGGCCCCTCGCAAATCCGCCCCCGTTAGATCCGCCCCACTTAGGTCGGCGCCACGCAAATTGGCCCCACTCAGGTTGGCCTCGCCCATCATAGAGGAGACTGCGTAGAAACTCCCGTCAGCGCCAGCAATCGTTTCGCCACCCCTTCGGCAACCGGCATGACCGACAGTCGCGTGCCCCGTCGTACTACTTCCAGCTCCTCTGGGGTGAAGGTGTCTCGCAATTCAGCCAAAGGGATCAATCGCCCAAAGGCTGAGACAAACCGCACTCGCACCGTATGCCAGCGGGGATCCTCGCGGGTAGATTTGGGATCATAGTAGGGGCTGGCAGGGTCGAATTGGCTGGGATCCACCACCTGGGTTTCTAGGATTGCCATCAGGCCAGCAATACCAGGGGGGTTGGCGTTGGAGTGGTAGAAAAAGGCGCGATCCCCCACCTGCATGGCTTTTAGATAGTTGCGGGCTTGGTAGTTGCGCACGCCATCCCAGAGGGTTTGGCCTTCCCGCTGCAGATCCCAGATGCTGTAAACGCTGGGCTCAGATTTCATCAGCCAGTAGTTCATGGGGCACTAGGCTCTGGGAGCAGATAAAAGGGAGCAACGGGCAGCAAACTCGACAAAGTTTTGCAACATCTGCAAGCCAACAGGGCCCGACTTTTCGGGGTGAAATTGGGTAGCAAACAAGGTGCCGCGGGCAATAGCGGCTACACAGGTTTGGCTGCCGTGTTGGGTGGTAGCAGCCACCCAGCTTGGGTCATTGGGCACTGCGTGGTAGGAGTGGACAAAGTAAACCCAGCTTTGATTCGGGATCCCTGCCCAAAGAGGCGATTGGGGTTGGGTAAGGTGCAACTGGTTCCAGCCCATGTGGGGGATACGCAAGCCCGGCTCCGGTCGAAAGCGCTGCACCCGTCCAGGCACAATGCTCAGCCCTGGCTCTGTTCCCTCTTCGCTGCTTTCGAACAAAACTTGCAGCCCAAGGCAAATGCCTAAAAAAGGCTGTTGCCGCTCCACAGCTTCCCGGATCGCTTTCCCAAAGCCCCGCGCCCGCAGCTGCTGCATGGCTGGGTCAAAGGCCCCATCGCCGGGCAGGACAATGCCGTCAAAAGCCGCTAGTCCAGTTGGCTCTGTTACTAGCTGCACCTCAGCTCCGGCCCGCTCCAGCCCTTTGCAAGCCGAATGCAGATTTCCCGCCTCATAGTCGATCACCGCCAGGCGCACAGCTCCCATGGGATCCCTCCTCGTGAGGAGTTTCGGAGTCTATCAGTATAGTGGTTCTATCCCGTTTGAGCTGACCCATGGCTGTGGCAACGGCTTTGCACAATCCCACTCCGACCGATACTGCTCTGCAATGCTGCCGCGACCAGGTTGATTGGCCTGAAGCAGCTTACCTGCACATCCCTTTTTGTCGGCAACGCTGCCACTACTGTGATTTTGCCACCGGCCTGGGCACCCGCAAGTTGATGGAAACCTACGTGCAGATGCTCTGCCGAGAGATCGGCAGCTCCTACCGCTACCGCCATCTGGCCGGGGATCCCAGACCGTTGACCAGCATTTTTTTCGGGGGTGGCACCCCTTCTCTGCTGACGGTGGAGCAACTGGGGCGGATCTTGACTCAATTGAGGGAGAGGATCCCGTTTCATCCCGACTGCGAGATTTCTCTGGAGGCCAACCCCGGCACCCTGACGCGGGAGCAGTTGGCGGGCTACCGGGAGCTGGGGGTCAACCGCATCAGCCTAGGGGTACAGGCATTTCAGCCAGAGCTGCTGGCCGCTTGTGGTCGCCTGCATGGAGTGGAGGAAGTTTACGAAGCCGTGGCCGACTTGCAGGCGGCGGGCTTTGAGAATTTCAACCTGGATTTGATCTTTGGGCTGCCCTACCAGACTTTGGAACACTGGCAGCAGTCTCTACGAGCTGTTCTTGAGATTAACCCCACCCATGTCTCCGTCTATGATCTGACGATTGAACCGGGAACCCGCTTTGGTCGGATGTACCGACCGGGAGCAGCACCTTTGCCCAGCGAGGAAACCACAGTTGCCATGTACCTAATGGCGCGGGAGCTGCTCACCGAAGCGGGCTACATCCACTACGAAATCTCCAATTTTGCCCGCCCCGGCTACGCCTGTCGCCACAACCGAGTGTACTGGGAAAATCGCCCTTACTTTGGCTTTGGCATGGGATCCGTCGGCTACGAGGGGGGACGGCGCATTCAGCAGCCCAAAACCCTTTACCACTACTTCGAGCAGGTGAAAGTCGGAGTCCACCCTCTCCCTCCTGAAGCATCCCCAGAGGAAGTTTGGATGGATACTTTGATGTTGGGGTTGCGTCTAAAGGAAGGTCTGGATTTGTGCCATTTACAGGAGCGTTTTGGCCACCCAAAGGTCGAGCAAGCTTTGGAGAGGCTGGATCCCTATTTTGAGAAGGGATGGGCCAGTTGTGAGGCAGGCCGGCTACGGCTGATTCCGCCCGATGGCTGGCTATTTTCCAATGAGATTCTCAGAGACTTGCTGGCTTGATTCCGACGGTTACTTTCACAAGATTTCTCACCAGAGCCCCCTATCCCAATTGGCCGAAAACTCAAGCTTTGAGGAGCGTAGGCCATCACCATTTCCAGCAGCCATTAAACCCAACATTTCACAGATCCTGAGATCTCTAATCTTGCAAGAGGGGTTGAGGGGAAAGATACGGAAGCCCAGAGGATCCCTATCGATAGTTGACAAATTGCAGCGCCACCGGGTAGTCCTGCTGCCTAAGCATTTGAATGACCGCCTGTAGCTCGTCTTTATCCTTGCCGGAAACGCGCACCAGATCCCCTTGAATGGCAGGCTGCACTTTCTTAAAGTTGTCGCGGATTTGCTTGGCGATCTGTTTGGCCAGCGTGGCATCAATGCCCTTTTTCAGGTGAACCACCTGGCGCACTCGGTTGCCGCCGGCGCTCTCTGGGGGTTGAAAGTCGAAGATCTTCAGGGATAGACCCCGCTTGGCCGCTTTGGTAAGAAGCAGATCCCGAATGGAGTTGAGGGCCATGTCGTTGGCGGTGGTGATGGTCAGGGATCCCTCCTCCAGCTCAATTTCCGTCTGAGTATCCTTGAGGTCGTAGCGCTGTTTGATCTCCCGCCGGGCTTGATCTACAGCGTTCACCAGTTCCTGCCGATCGAAATCGCTGACGATGTCAAATGAGTAGGTAGAGGCCATACACCCTATCTTCGCTATTGTTCAGTATCTTAAGCCCTCAGCCAAGCAGGGATCCCTAACTCTCGGAGAAGCTACAACAGGTAGAGGGATCCCAGTCCAGATTTACGGAGAAGCAAGATGGCCGATGTTGTTTTAATTACAGGCGCTTCTGAAGGCATCGGCAGAGCTACTGCCTTTACCTTTGCCCGTGGGGGTTACCGATTGGCGCTGGCTGCCCGCACTGCCGAAACCCTGAAGCAAACGGCCATCGACCTAGAGCAAAGCCTCAACGCCGAGGTCTTGGCCGTTCCCACCGATGTCACGCAGCCAGAACAGGTGCAAAACCTGGTGGAGAGAACTCTGGAACGCTATGGCCGCATCGATTGCCTGATCAACAACACCGGCATCTGCATGAGTGGCCCTTTTTTGCAAACTACCCTGGAACACTGGCAGGCTTTGATGGCGGTCAACTTTTGGGGCTACCTCCACACCATCCGAGCCGTGCTCCCCGACATGTTGAAGCGCAAAAAAGGCCAGATCATCAACGTGGGATCCATTGGCGGCAAAATGCCCCTGCCCCAGATGAGCGCCTATTGTGCCAGCAAGTACGCGGTCAGTGGGCTGACAGAAGCGCTGCGTCTGGAACTGCAACCCCAAGGGATCCAGGTAATTGGCGTCCATCCGGGCATCGTCAGCAGCAATTTCCTCAAGCGAGCCATTTTTCTGGATGAGGTGGGGCCAGCGTCCTCTCCCGACAGCCAAGCCCAAACCTCAGGTGGCAAAGCCCGTGAGCAAATGCAACAGGCGCTGGAGAGTTTTTGGGTCAGCCAGCCGGAAGAAGTTGCCGAAGCCATTTGGGATGCCGCTCGCCAGTCCAAGTCAGAGGTGGTGGTGGGCATGGCCCAATGGGCGGTAGGAGCTTACACCCTCTTCCCCGGATGGGTCGGCTCATTGCTCCAGAATGTTCCTCGCTAGCCCACTGGATCGGTCGAGAGTTCTGGGGCGCTGGATGAGCGATTCTGCAGACCCAGCGATAGCAGGAAGAAGGCTAAACTTCGGTATAGTTTGAGGTACGGTTAAACACTGGTATTGACAGCGGAAGTATGGTTGAATCTGTGCCTTCTCCTTCCGGTACCCACCAGCACATCTTGATCGTGGAAGACCGAGATGGCCGCCGTACCCAGGTGCTGGGATCCGCCAAATACTTCATCGGTCGGGACTTGGCGAACGACATCTGTCTCAACTCTCAGTATGCCTCCCGCTACCACGCCATGCTGCTGCGGATTCCCGCCGAGCGAGAGGGAGAATATTGCTACCGCATTTTGGATGGGGATCTGGAAGGTCGCCCCAGCACCAATGGCTTGTTGATCAACGGCCAGAAATTGACCACCCACCAGCTCAAGTCGGGGGATGTGATCACCTTTGGCCCCGATGCCAAAGCCACCTACAAAATCGTTAAGGCGCCCTAGGCCCAGCTCTCTGCAGAGAGCGCAGCTGCCCCCGAATCAACAGCAGCAAAGCCAGCACCAAGGCCATCTCCGACAGCAAGGTCGCTAGGGCCGCCCCCTGCCAACCCCACCTTGGGATCCAAACCGCATTCAAAAGCCCATTCAGCCCCAGAGCCATCAGTTGCAGACGGCTGCGGGGCTTTTGCAACCCTGCTCCGGTGAGCAGGTGAGATAGCAAAAGGTGGATCCCTTCCAGCAAAATGACCGGGCTGAGCCAGCGCAGGATGAGGGCCGTTTCCCGGTAAGCCGATCCCAGCACCCAAGGGATTCCGTAGGATCCCAGGGCCAGCCCCAGGGCGGCCAAACTGCCGTAGCCCACCACCCAAGGGGAAAGGTGACAGGCGTAGCGCCAGCCTTGCGGAAGGCCCTTCTGCCCTTGGCGGCACAGCTCGGCAAAATGGCTGGTGAGCAGGGCGATCATCGGCGTTTGCGAGAAGTTGATCACCCGATAGGCAGCGCTGTAAAGACCCCCCGCCGCTGCTGAGGCCAAACGGGGCAAGAGCAGCTTATCCAAATCGGTGAAGGTTTTCACCGCGGCCAGCCCCACCGCAAAGTCCCAGCCCGCTATCAGCCGTTCCCGCAGATCTCGCCAGCTCAGGGCCAAGGGGGGAGAAGGCTCGCTCCACCGCCCCATCCCCCTCGCGATCAGCAGCAGCACGACCAACACCATCAGGCCGTACAGAACAGCCCATTGCACCAGGGATCCCCAGCCTAAGGCCACCGCCAACAACACTGCCCCCAATCGCCCCAGCGCCATGCCCGTGTCGATGAGGGCTACCCCAGCAGCCTGCTCTCTCCCGATCAGGATCCCCCTGTACACCTCTGGCACCGCGATGAACAGCAGATCGCTCAAAAGCAATACCCCCACCACCGCTGCCGGCGTCCCGGCCAGCCAAACGCTCAAGAGGGGCCACAACACCAGCGCCATCCCCCCACAGCCCAATCCCGCCAACCATAAGCTGGGGCCAATCCCCTGGGTGCAAGTCGGGGATCCCTGCCGGCTGAGGCGCTGGATCAGCAGTTCCGATTGGCCCAAATAGCCAAACGGGGCGGCCAGGTTGCTGCAGGCCAAGATGGCAGAGAAAACCCCGAAGGCTTCCGGCCCCAACAGCCGCGCCAAGAGGATGAAATAGGCCCCGGACAACCCCAGGCGCAGGCCATTGCCCACCATCAGCCAGGCAGCCTGGCGCAGCCGTTGTTGTTCTGCTCTATCCACGCTGCCACTCCTGGACGAGGCTTGCCGCAGCCAGGGATACTGGATGGATGCTGAGACTGCCTGCCCGAGAGCGGGCATCTCCTCTCGATTTTGGGTGTATCGGTTGCAATTCTTCTGGCAAGTTCATGGCCAAACTCTACCCTGTCAGCGACGCCACGCGAAGCCCCAACACCTTGACCGGACGGGATCCAAAAGCCCTGTTCTCCCCCCATTCCAGACCGCCTGCCCCCCGCCGGGTACTTCCCCCACCCCTGCCGGACGGCGGTAGCCCTCGCTGGCTGGGATCCGCATCGGCCAAAACGGTGGGGCAGGGCTATCGGGCCGTTGTCTTGCTCTTGCTGACCAGTCTGCTGCTGTTTGGAGGGCTGGGATCCCGTCTGGCCTACCTGCAGCTAGCGCGCACCCAGTATTACCGCCAGCTGGCCGATACCAACCGCATTCGCCTGTTGCCCCAGCCGCCAGAACGCGGACGCATTGTGGATCGCAACGGCGTATTGCTGGCGAGCAGCCGATTGTCCCACTCGGTCTTCCTCTGGCCTCTGGTGCAGTCGCGGCAGCGCTGGCAGGAGATGATCCCCAAGTTGGCAGAATACTTGAACATGGCCCCCGAGGAGATCGCCCAGAAACTGGAACAGGCCGGATATCGTTCCCCGTTTCCCGTGCGCATCCTGCGCAACGCCAGCCCCCAGGTGGTCATTCAACTGGAGGAGATGAGCCGCGAGCTGCCGGGGGTGATGGTGGAGGCGGAGACGGCGCGGTTTTATCCCCATGGCGACTTGGCCGCTCACCTGCTGGGCTACACCGGCGAGATCCCCCTAGAGCAACTGCGGGCCGACCCTAGCTATCGCCTGGGGGATATCGTTGGCCTGATGGGAGTGGAGGAATTGTTCGAGAACCATCTGCGCGGCCAATGGGGCGGGCGACAGGTGGAGGTGGACGCCATGGGAGAGGTGCTGCGGGTGCTGGGGGAACAAGCGCCCCAACCGGGCAACACCCTGCAGCTCACTTTGGATGTGCGGCTGCAGCAGGCGGCAGAGCGGGCCCTCGGCCAGCAAAAAGGAGCGGTGATCGCCATGGATCCCAGCGATGGCTCGATCCTGGCCATGGCCAGCTATCCCACCTTTGATCCCAACCTCTTTTCCAGCCGCATCACCCAAGCCCAGTGGGAGAGCCTGCAGCAGCAGGATTTTCCCTTCCTCAACCGCGGCCTGCGGCCCTATCCCCCCGCCAGCACCTACAAAATCATCACCACCGCTGCCGGGATTGAGTCGGGAGCCTTTCCCCCGAATACGGTGCTGCAGACCGGCCCCTACATCCAGGTGGGAGGGTGGCGCTTTTGGGACTGGAACCGGGCCGGCTTCGGGCGGCTGAACTACCGGCAGGCGATGGCCTACAGCAGCGACACCTTTTTCTACCAAATCGCCCTCGGCACCAAGGCTGCCCCTTTGCAAGAATGGTCGCGCCGCTTTGGGTTGGGACAACTGACCGGGATTGGCCTCAAAGGGGAAGCCGCGGGTCTGGTGCCGGATGCTGAGTGGAAGCAGCGCCACTGGCGCGAGCCCTGGTATGTGGGCGACACGGTCAACATGTCCATCGGCCAGGGATTTATTACCGCTACGCCGCTGCAAATGGCGGTGGTAACGGCGGCAGTGGCCAATGGGGGCTGGCGGGTGCGCCCCTTGCTCTCGCACCAGGTGATCCCGGAAAGCCCTGTGCCGCTGCGCCAAAAGGTAGGTCTTTCCCCTGCCACCCTGGAGATCCTGCAGCAGGGGCTGCGAGATGTCGTGGTTTACGGCACTGGCGGCAACGCCAACCTGGGGCCAGGATTTCCCCCAACGGCTGGCAAAACCGGCACCGCAGAGGATCCGCCGCGGCGATCCCACGCTTGGTATGTTGGCTATGCTCCCTACGACCGGCCCGAATTGGTGGTCGTGGTCTTTCTGGAAAACAGCGGCGGTGGGGGTGGATCACGGGCCGCTCCCATCTTTCGAGAGGTGATGCGGGCCTACTTCCGACCCGAGTCGTGAGCCCTAGCTTTCTGTCGGATCCGAGCCAACTGGGTATATGCAGTCTCTTGTCTCCCAGAAAATTGCGTTAAGATCCCCTAAAACCCCTTGCCCAGCAGGCTTCTGCCCTAACTTAGCTGTAGAATATGTCAGTGATTTGGAGCTCAACTGCCACAATCCTGCCATTCGCGCCAGTGGCGCCTTGGCGCATTGCAGGGCAAGCCCCGCTCCCACACACTGAGAACACTCTGGGCCGTGGCCGCTCTGCAACGCCTGAGCGAATCCGCGATCCAGGGAACGCTCTAACTTTATTGCCTAACTCAAAAGGAGATCAGGATGAACAAGGCAGAACTTGTTGATGCCGTCGCTCATCGCGCCAATGTAACCAAAAAAGAAGCGGAGGCTGTCATTTCCGCCGCACTGGAGATCATTGTCGAAGAGGTCGCATCCCGCGATGAAAACGGTGAACCCAAGGGGAAGGTGATCCTGGTGGGCTTCGGCTCCTTTGAGGCTCGCAAGCGCAAAGAGCGGGAAGGTCGCAACCCGAAAACCAACCAAAAGATGGTGATCCCAGAGAGAATCGTCCCCACTTTTGCGGCGGGCAAGTCATTCCGCGAAGCAGTAGCAGGGGGGAAATCTTAATTTCGCCGGGTTGGGACAAGGACTTCGTCCCGCTGACGC
>NZ_JANSHQ010000326.1:0-1506 GCF_047461715.1 Synechococcus sp. R8-2
AGCAGCAGCGGGTGGCCTTGGCGCGAGCGTTGGCTTCTGAGCCGGAGATCTTGCTGCTAGATGAGCCTTTTTCTGCTTTGGATGCCCACCTGCGCAGCCAACTGGAGCAGGAGATGGGGGAAATCCTAGCGGGCTACAAGGGAGTCACGCTTTTGGTAACCCACAACATTGAGGAAGCCTTCCGCCTCTGCGGGGATCTGGCTGTAATGGAGCAGGGACGAATCATTGTCCAGGGGGACAAGCACCAGCTTTTTGAGGCTCCCCCCTGCCTCAGCGTGGCGCAACTGACGGGCTGCAAAAACATCTCGCGGGCCAAGCTCCTGGGCCCTCAACGGGTGCTGGCCTTGGATTGGGGCTGTGAGCTGCAGGTACAGGGATCCCCAGCCGGAGAATACATCGCCATCCGCGCCCACCACCTCACCTTCAGGCCCGACGGGAAGCTGCCCAACACGTTTCCGGCTTGGCTGGTGAAGTGGAGCGAGACCCCCCACCGACTGACTCTCTTCTTTAGGCTGGGCAGCCCTCCTGCCCACAGCCAGGACTATCACCTGCAAGCCGAGGTGTGGCGGGAGCGCTGGCGAGAGGTGGAGACTTGGGGATCCCCCTGGTGGCTACAGTTGGATCCCCGGCATCTGAGGGTGTTTTGAGTCTGGAGCCCAGGAGTCAGGTGGGCTCGCCCAAGCGGTAGCCCCGCGGGGTAATCAGCCGGTCTCCATGGCGAAAGGTCTGAGAGTTGCCGATAAGAACCAGGGTGAGCATGTCCACCTGCTCTGGATCCAGCTCCCCCAGGGTGGTGAGGTGGAGGGTTTCGCCGGGGCGGTAGAGGTTGCGGGCCAAAGCCACGGGGGTATGGGCGGGTCGGGCCTGCAGAAAGATCTGTAGAGCCTTGAAGAAGGGATCCAGCCGCTGCCGCGAGCGGGGGTTGTAGAGGGCCACCACAAAATCGGCAGCTGCAGCCGCCTGCAGGCGTTTTGCAATCACTGGCCAGGGGGTAAGCAGATCCGAGAGGGAAATGGCGCAGAAGTCGTGCATCAGCGGAGCCCCCAGCCGGGCAGCAGCCGCCTGGAAGGCAGAGATCCCCGGCAGCACCTCCAGAGAAGGGCGGATCCCATCCCAGCCAGAGCGGACCAAGCACTCCAGCACCAAGCCCGCCATGCCGTAAATGCCGGCATCCCCCGAAGAAATCACCGCCACCTTCAGCCCCTGCTGCGCCCAAGCAATCGCCCGTTCGGCTCGCTGCAGCTCTTGGGTAATGGGAGAGGCCTCCCGGATTTGGCCGGGGTGCAAAAGGGGATCCACCAGATCCAGATAAAGCTGGTAGCCAACAACCACATCGGCCTGAGTTAAAGCCATACGGGCAGCCAAAGTCAATTGACCCAGATCCCCAGGACCAGTGCCGATGAGCCAGAGGTGGCCGCTGCGAGGGGAATACTCCTGCGCCGCGCGGGCAATGGCCAGGGTGCAGGCCCCTTCGGTTTCTGACGTGAAGACCTGCTTGGGGCAGAG
>NZ_JANSHQ010000327.1:0-10447 GCF_047461715.1 Synechococcus sp. R8-2
GTCCATCCAAGAAAGCCGCGCCGAATTTGCCGAACAAGCTGCTGCCCAAGCTCAAAGCCTGCGAGAGCTACAGCAAGTTGTCAGCGAGACCCGCTCTGACTTAGCTCACCTTGCCGAGTGGGCAGAGGAAGTGACTCAAGCTCTGGTTACCCTCACCGCCCTACAACGAGAGCACGAACGCGCCATTCAGGCCATCAACCAACGGCAGGCGGAAACGGATCAGAGGTTCAACGTTCTCCTTGAAGAAGTGCGCTACCTGATTCGCAGGCAAGGCTCTGACGGAAATTCTCCCCCCTCGTCGGCCTGAGCACTGGGATCCCTTTAAGAACTGCAAGGACAGCCCTAATCTTCATCCACTTCCCACTCCAACAGGTGTGCATAGGGAGCCACCAAGTGGGGAGCATAAAAGGCAACGGCTCGAAGGGCATGCCAGTCTTCCAAGCAGCCAAAGACGGTCGGATACTCATTGCGCTCCAACCGCTCTGCAATTGCCGCCACATCAGCTTCAGTAAACTGGCGGGGATCCATCTCCTTGGTAGGGGCCTCCACTTTGGACTTGGATCGGGCAGACATAGGCAGCCTGAACACGCTACAAGCCGATCTTAGCCTCTTCCTTTTTGCCCGGCCGACTTTGAAAAAACTTGACACACTCCCCACCTCAATCGCTTGCTTCTTGCGCAGTTGTGAGGACGGGGCCTCAGACTTAACTTTTGGGCAAGCCGGGCCGTGGGCTCCCAAACTCTGAAAAGGGATCCCCATTCCTCCAGTTTCGTGGCAAGGTGAGGACAGATACCGCATCGGAGGCTGCTATGGAGAGCAAGATCCCCGCCCGCGATGTCCAAGTTGCCCTTATCGGCCCGTCCACGTTGGTTCTCCGCTCCCGCACCTGGGATCGCCTGAAGTTTGAGCTGGAATACGCTCGGCAACGGGGCACCACTGCCAATAGCTACCTCATCCAGGCCCGCCAAACCCTTCTCATCGATCCTCCGGGGGAATCGTTCACCAGCATCTTTTTAGAAGAGCTGGCCCAACACCAGTACCTACAGCGGTTGGACTTTATTTTGCTCAGCCACGTCAACTTTAACCGCATTGCCACTCTCAAAGCCCTATTGCCTCTGGCTCCCTACGCGATGGTGCTCTGCTCCAAACCGGGATCCATTACGCTACGGGCTGCCTTTGAAGAGATGGATCCCTTGCCCCGCAGTCGCGACGAAGAGGAAGCCGCCGATCTGGGCATTTTCTACAATGGCGACCAGTCTTTCCGTTTGCGGGTCATCCGAGATGGGGATCGCCTGGATCTGGGGGAAGGGCATGAGTTGCACTTTCGCACCGTGCCCACGCCCCGCCACCCAGATGCCCTCTGTGCCTACGATCCGGCCACCGGGATCCTCTACACCGATAAGTTGTTCGGTGCCCATGTGTGCGATGAGCAGGTGTTTGACGAGCATTGGCGGCAGCTCAGCGAAGACCGTCGCTACTACTTCGACTGCTTGCACCGCAACCAATTGCCCCAGGTGAAGGCAGCCCTGGCCAAGTTGGAAGAATTTCCCGCCCAAATCTATGCCCCTGCCCACGGCCCCTTGGTGCGCCACAGCCTGCGGCGGTTGCGGTTGGACTACCACACTTGGTGCGAGGAGGATCCCGGCGAGCAGCGGGTAGCTCTCCTATACACTTCCGCTTACGGAAATACAGGCTTGATGGCCATGGCTATAGCCCAAGGGCTGGAGCGGGCCGGCGTTAAGGTGGAGCGGATCAACTGCGAATGGGCCACTCCGGAAGAGATTGCCCAGGCTCTGGAGCGCTGCCAAGGGTTTGTTATCGGATCCCCGACTTTGGCCGGCCATCCTCCTGTGCAGATCCAAACCGCCCTTGGCATCATCCTTTCTTCAGTTCCCACCACCCGGTTAGCCGGGGTTTTTGGCTCCTACGGCTGGAGCGGAGAAGCGGTGGATCTCATCGAGAACAAGTTGCTCAATGCCGGCTTTTCCTTGGGGTTTGAGACGATCCGCGCCAAGTTTAAGCCCACCCCTGAAATCCTGGAAGCCTGTCAAGAGGCGGGATCCCAGTTTGCTCAGGCCCTGCGCAAAGCCAAACGAGCCCGCGCCCCTCGCCAAACCAGCAGCGAAACTCAGGCGGATCGGGTTGGGCAAGCCCTGAGCCGGGTGGTGGGATCCCTGTGTATAGTCACCGCCCTGCAAGGAGAGACCCGCCGCGGCTTCCTCACCTGGTCGGTGGCCCAGGCTAGCTTCAATCCACCAGGGCTAACCCTGTCGGTGAACAAGGAACAAGAAGCCGAATTGCTGACCTATCCCCAGGCCCCCTTTGTGCTCAACATCTTGCGGGAAGGCAAGGGCAGCAACTTGCAGCGGCACTTTCAGCGACCTCAACGGCCCGGAGAAGATCGCTTTGCCGGCTTGGCCACGGCCACTGCTGAGAATGGCTGCCCCATTTTGTTGGACGCCCTAGCTTACCTGGAGTGCCGTGTCAAAACCTGGATGGACTGCGGGGATCGCTACCTGGTCTATGCCGAGGTGGAACGGGGCAAGGTGCTGGATCCCACGGGGGTTACGGCCATGCGGCGGGGGTAGTGTATTGGAGAACAAAGATTTGTTGTGGAGTCAATGCTAACTGGATCCCGTCGATCACCTTGAGCTGACGATCTGCTCGGCAAATTTCTGGCTCTTGTTGAGGGGCAAATATCAAAACAGAGTAATCGTCTAAATCCACCATCCACCCTAATTTGCTGCCGTGCTTTAGGCGATGCAGGATATTATCGATTACACGGCTTAACCTTTGACCCGGCGAAAGAATTTCGATGTACTCCCATGCCGGAGAATCTTCTATGTGAGGCAACTTGAGGAAGTCTTCAAGAGTGAGAGCCAAATCTAGGCGAGTTGTCATAGGTTTAGGCAAAGCCCCCCCGGATCCCTGCCAGTAATGTATCCCAAAGCGAGGGGAAGAAGTGGAATTAAAATTGCGGCAATTGGGGTAGATGGAGCGTGAAAGTCGTCCAACCAGCAGAGCTGCTGACCTCAATGGATCCCCTCAGTTGATCCACCATTTGTTTCACCAAAGCCAAGCCCAGACCGGTGCCCCCTTCTTTCCAAGGATCATGGCTGGGGATCCGGTAAAAACGATCGAAAATGCGGGTGAGTTCCTCAGCCGGGATCTCTTGGCTATTCCTGACTTGGATGCGAGTTCGGTTGGCCTCAACCCTGACTTCTAGGCGGATGGATCCCTGGCCGGGGGTGTATTTCACCGCGTTGTGTAGCAGCTCCCGCAGGATGCGTCCCAAAAGGAGAGGATCTGTGGTGATGCTGCTCTCCAGAGGCACGTTGGCTTGAAAGGTTTGCCCCTTAGTACGGGCGCGTTCGCCAATAGCCAACAGCAAATCCCCCAACAAGGCTTCCCAGGTCAGCGTTTGCAGATTCAAAGCATAGGCTCCTGCCTTTAGCCGCTGCAAATCCAACAGGTCATTGATCAGCTCGATCTCCCGTTGGCATTCTCGCTCTGCAATGGCTAAGTATTGAGCTCGTTTCTCCCCAGTGGGAGCCATCTGCAACATTTTCAGGGCCATTTTCATGCTGGCTAGAGGAGTGCGCAGCTCGTGGCTGACAGTGCTGATGAAATCGTCTTTCAAGCGGTTGAGGCGCTCTAGGGCTTGCACCTGCTCTTGGGCCGCTCGGAATAGGCGCGCCTGCCTTAGGCCGATAGCACATTGATTGGCCACTTGAGCTACGAGATTCATTTCCTGCTCATCAAAACTTTCCTCGCTGCTGCGAAAAACCCACAGATCCCCCAAGACTTGCTCCCCATCCCGCAGAGGGCAGACCAAGACTGATCCTTGGCGGGGGGCGTCAGGAAGTAAACAATGGTCAGGAAGTAAACAAAATATGCAGGGCTCTCCTCGCAACAACTGGGCGTAGAGATCTGGATATTGGGCAAAGGGAATACAAGTATGCAAGGCCGACCCCAAGCGAGGACAATACTCGTAGCTGATGGTGGAAAGGGTGAGATCGGCGTTGTAAAGGCCAATATCGCAGCCATCTGCATTTAGGTTTTCTCCCAGCTCGCGCAGAGCGGTGTTGAGAATTTCAGCTTCATCCAGAGAGTCGCGCACCCGGTCAGTGATGCGTTTCAGCAGGGCCTCAAATTGCAGGGATCGCTGCAACTCAGAGGTGCGTTGCCGAACCTTTTCTTCCAAGGTTTGATTGAGGGCTTGCAGTTGTTCATATAACTGGGCCTGTTGCAACGCGATGGCTAATTGATCGCTCAGCTCTTGTAAAAGCCGGATTTCCCACTCTTGCCAAGGGCGGCTGGATTGGCAGTGCTGTGCCACCAGAAGGCCCCAGAGATCCTCTCCCCGCCGAATTGGGATCACCAAGTTGGCTTGGGCCTGGAAAGATTCCAAGAGCTCCCGATAGCAAGGATCCAAATTGGCCGTCGCCACGTTGGCTATGGCTTGCACAAAGCCCTCTTGGTACTTGCGGTAGCAAGGATCCTGGCGAAGGCAAGCATCCCACACCCGGCGGCCCAAGTGGCTGGGCCAGGGATCCGCCACCGACTCAGCAGCTACAAACCCCCCTACACCTTCCTGCAACTGATAGATCATCACCCGATCTACCTGGAGAAACTCTCGCACTTCCGCAACCGTTGTTTCCAAGAGGGTTTGCAAGTCCAAAGCTTGGCGGATCCGCCGCAATAAGGCCCCCAACAGTCGCTCCCGCTCTGCCTCTTGCCGAAGCACTTCTTGAGCTTCTTTGAGGGGGGTGATGTCCACAACAACACCGCAAACGGCATAGGGATCCCCTTGCTGATCCCGCAGGGCAAACTTGGTGACCCACTGGGTCAATCTCTTGCCATCGCGGAAAAAGGTTCGCTCGTAGCTGACAGGATGCGGAGATTGCAGGACTTTTTGATCCTGATCTCGAAATTCTAGAGCCTCTTCTGATGCGAACAGCTCACTATCCAACTTTCCAAAGAGCTCTTCTGCCTTGCAGCCTCTCTGTTGTAGATAAGTCTTGTTTACATGAAGATAGCGCCCTTCCAGATCTTTGAGAAAGATACAAAAAGGGATCCCGTCCAGAATAGCCCTAAGCCGAGCTTCGCTTTCTTGTAGAGCCAGCTCTGCTTCTTTCTGCTCCGTAATATCTTCGGTAATGCCAACAATACGGATAACCTCTTGCTGTTCGTTCAAGATGGGTCGGCAAGAAGTACGCAGCCAGCGCAGCCTGCCATCCCGATGGAAAATGCGGTAGGTGATCTGCTGGACTTCTTGAGTGGCTCGGGCGGCCACCTGCAGTACCCTTGGCAGATCTTCGGGATGGATCCTGTCTTTCCAGAGATCTGGCTTGCGGCGAAACTCTTCTGCTGTGTAACCCCAGATCTTCTCGCTTTGGGGGCTTTTGTAGAGAGACTGGCTCAAGTCTGCAGAATACACAAAGAAAACCACCGGTACAGCCTCTGCAATTTCCCGAAAGCGGGCCTCGCTCTCTCGCAAAGCCAGTTCCACCTGCTTTTGTTGGGTGATATCGCGGGTACTGGAAACGATCCCCTGAACCAAAGGATCATCCAAGAGATTGGTGCAGAGGCTCTCCAGCCACACCCACTGGCCATCGGCGTGTTGGGCCCGGTAAATAAAGCTGAGTGTCTCGCCAGGTCGAGCCTTGAGTTGCTCAAGAGCATTAGCAACGTTCTGCCGATCCTCGGGGTGAACCCAATCCAAGGGTACGGCCTCTCCCTGATTGGGAGCACGCCCCAAAATTTTCTCAGCAGCCGGAGGATTTAAGGTATGCAGCAGACCTTGGGCATCGATCCGACACAAAATGTCGTGGCTGTTGTTGAGGAAGGCGCGAAAACGCTCTTCTTGTTCCCACACCTCCTGTTCCAGCCGCTTTTGTTCGGTGATATCTAGGACAATGCCGAGAAGTCCCAAACCTTTAGACTGATCCTGAAGCTTTACGGCCAGGCGATAAGTATAGCGCTCCTGACCTTGAATTACTTCCTTGCCCTCGAGTTGGGAAAACCCTTGCCGCTCTAGATCGGCTAGAACTTGAGAGGTGTACTCCGGCCAGTGGGGATGTTGCTGAGCCACCTCCTCCAGAGAAGTACCCACCAGAGAAGTACCCAGCAGATCGCCAAACCAGGCGCGGTCAGTGGCATTTTGCAAAATTAGCACTCCCTGGGGATCCCTGGCCCACACCGCCAATGGCAGGGCATCCAACAAGGTGCGCAGTTGGGCCTCCCGCAGCCGCAGGTTTTCTTCCAACTGTTTCTTCTCGGTAATGTCTCGGCCCACCCCGCGAATGAACTGCAAGCGGCCCCGCCGGTCAAAAATGCCTTGGTTGATCCACTCGAACCACCGCACCTGCCCCGACGCATCCGATACCCTGCCAACTCGGGTGAAGGTAGGCTGCTGAGGGGTGAGCTGGGCTATCTTTTGCCGCACCTGCTCTTGCTCTTCTGCCGGCAGCACGTCAATCCAGCGCTTGCCTCGCCAATTGCCTAAGAGTTTTTGGCAAGCTCCATTACATTCCACCACCGTCGTATCTGCACGCGCCAGCATGATGACATCGGGAAAACCCACCTGATCCCGCTGCAGCCAGCGCTTTTGCCAGTACATCACCACGGCCAGTGAGGATCCCCAAAGGAGCAGCCAAAGCCATCCGGGCAGAGTGTTCCAGTTGAGTAAGGTAAGCAGGTTGACCAGATCCCAGGAGGCGCTCATGAAGGTTGTCGATTAAGTTAAGTTTAGAAAGTGTCAAGGAGTACACTGCTTTTCGGTAGCATTTCTAACCCAGGATCAAGCACTGTGCCAACAATTCCCCATCTCCCCGAAAACTCCCCGAAAAGGAGAGCAAAGTTTGAGTCTACTGGAACGGTGGGGCAGTATCCTCGAAAAGGGGGCTTTCAGGGTGAAGAGTTGTTTCTTAGGTTTCCTGAGTGTTCGGATAGATAGTTCTGAATCCAGCGCACCAGCCGCTGAGAGAGCACGAAAGCCTCCGGATCATCCCCCTTGATGCTCACTTGGCTATGGAAGCAAGCGATGATCTCCTCTTTCAGCTCCTGCTCAGAAGGATCTCCGCGAAACTGCAACCGCACCTGACTTTGTACCTGGAAACTCTCTTGAGCTTGGTTGTCCAAAACCTCCTGGCCTACCCGATGTACCCGCACCCCTTGCAACTGGGCCAAGGGATAAGAAAACACCTGCTGCCGCCAAAAGCCCCAAGGGCCACGCAGGTGGGTCAGGGTCACCACCTGCCTCTCTCGATCTAGGCTCAAGATCTGGCCTAGCCCCCAAGGGATCCCAATCCACAAGCCCATCCCCACAGCCACCAACCCCCACAGCGGCGAACGGGCCCACAGTTGGGATCCCAAAATTAGCAGCACCAAGCCCCCTGCCGCCCGCCAAGCCAGTTGCTGGGAAGTGAACCGTTGTAGGGCAATGCGCAGCCGTTTGGGATTGCGCTCCAGAACCTGCGGATAAACCAATGCCATGAAATGGGATCCCACTGCTTAGGCTAGCTTAACAGGGGTTGCTTTTCCCTAGGCGCTGAAGGCGTCTTATCCGTACATTGCGTTGGTGAAAAACTACAACTCCGGCTCGGCAAAAAACTCTGATAAATCCAGCGCAAATCCAGGGATCACCTCTCCACCTTCCAGGATGTCGCCGGGTTTCTTCAATGCTTCAGGCTCAGGCCGGCGATAGACCAAAACGTATTTCTCTTCAGGATGAATGATCCAGACCAGCCGGGATCCATTCTCGAAATACTCAACAACCTTGTCGTGGATCTCTCCAACGGTGTTGGCATCGGAGAGAACTTCTACAGCCAAGTCTGGGGATCCCTCAATATAACCCCTTGGGATCCCGCCCAGAGATTGCAGTCGTTCTTTGGAAAAAAAAGAACAATCCGGAGAGCGGCGATTACCGGATTTCATTTTGAAGGAAGTATCGGAATCGAAGGTAAATCCAATCCTTTGACTGCGAACGTACGAGCCTAGAATGATATGAATCAAACTTACGTAGTACCCATGCTTTGCGCCTGCCGAGCCCACAGTAACCAGTTCTCCATTCACAACCTCATAGCGATTGCCATCCTCCGGTAAAGCCATAAACTCTTCGTCAGTCCAAATTTTTCGAGAAGCTGCCGGAGAACTATCAGCAGGTGCCTCGGCCAATTTTTCTCTTTCCAAAACCTCGACCATCATGACCTCCGCAATGAAAAACGGCTAAGGGAGCCAGTCTGGAGTCAACACATCCTGAAGAGCAATCTGCAGGCCCGGCAAGAAGTCAGCAAGCTGCCCTGAGGGATCCCCTTATTTAGGATCCACCAGGGATCCCATGAACAACACGGTTTGGGCCGCTGGGTTGCCGCCGGATCCGGAGGCCACAATGGCAAACCAGAAGGGCCGATCTGCCACAAATTGAAAGGGCTCTTGCCGGTCGACAGCAGTCCGGGAGACGATCACCCCAGTAGCGGCTGCCGCCTCGGATCCCTCTTCGTTCACTTCAATTGCTGCTTTGTGCAGGACTCTGCTGATCCGCGCTGGCTCTGGGGTCATCTGGCTGAAGTCGGCTCGGTTGGAAAAGGCAATCCCTAGGCCCAACTGCTGTAGAACTGAAGTGAGATCCGTTTCATAAGCCAGTTCAAATTTCGGGATCCGCACCGAACCTGCACGGGGGCGCAGGGATCCCGTCCATTCTTGCCAAGTTTCCGGGCTCAGCTCTGCCCGCAGCGATTCCAGCTTCACTCCCTTCTTGGGCAGCAGGATCAGCATTTCCAGTTCTCCTTCCCCGTAGGGCAGGCTCACCACCTGCAACTGCTCGGTTTCCAGGTAGTCGTAACGACCGGATTGAACCATCATGGGTACTCGGACGCGGCGGCCATCCAACCGAGTAAAGGGCTGAGTTTGGGTGCGCTCCGGATCGAAGGGCTGAGTCCACTCGCCTTTGAAGTAGATGGCATTGAGCAAAACCATCAAATCCTCGCGGCTGAGGCGATCCACAATGCGGTTGATCTTGCCCTGGGTGCGCTCGGCCACCCAGCCGTTGATCTGGTTCACCGTTTGCCGGGATCCCAAATTCACCCGATTCACCACCGCTTGGTAGTAGGTGGCCAAAGCCTGCAAAAACTGGGGCTGTAAGGTGAGGGTTTGATCCACCCAGAGGCCGTTGGCCATTTGCACCTGGACTGGCCCTCCTGCCGGGGATCCCTCCGCCAGCCAGCCCACCATTTGGGCATTGCTCCAGTTCAACTCATTGAGGGAAAGGTCCTGTGCCTCCAGCACCTCGGCCATTGCCGTTTGAGTCTCCCCAGAGGCGCCGTTGTAGAGCATGCTCAGGGCCAGGCGGATGCTCAAGGGGGAGAAAAAGAGGTTCTCTTGGGGCTGCTGACGGAGCAGGTGATCAAACAGTTTCAGCGCAAAGCGGCTTTGGGCTTGTTGGGCCACGGTCTTTTCCCCATACCCTTCCCCATAGGTCACCGTTGGCTCAAAGGGAATCCGCACCGGGGTTTCCTGTGAACGGGATCCCATCCCGTGAGTGGGCCAGAGGCCCAGGCTCAGTAAACCCAGCAGAGCCAGAAGAGGGATCCGGCTCACCGAGGATCTATTGAATCTATTGAAATTGAAATTGAAAGGGTCTTTCATACGGCTCTCCTGGCAGGGTGGGGAACGATAAAGTCTATGGCTATGCTATCGGGTCGGTTGCGGGCTGCTCTTGCCCAGGGACGCCATTTCCGCTGCGCTCAAGGTGGAAAGACGCAGGCAGCTTCCGGCAAGCAAGAATTGGCAAGGCCCTCCCAGAGGGGAACTTTCTGCATCCGGTTGGCCAAGTCGCGGCAGCAGCGTCCGGCGCGATAGGATGAAGCCTGCACAGGAGAGTGCCACATGGTTCTGTTCACGATACACGTTCCAAAAGGGTGCAGAGTCGCCTTGGGCCTGGCTCTACTGCTCCTGGGATCCGGCTTGGGGTGTACTGCTGCCACGGAGAGATCTCCCGCCTCACAAACTCAGGTAACCGAAGCCATCTCTCCATCCCCCCCAGCCATAGGGCAGCCCCAGCAACTGCCGGTTGAAGCGGAAGTCACCCTTGCCGGCCAACGCTTTGAGTTAGAGGTGGCCCGCACGCCTGAGCAGCAGCGCTTGGGCCTGATGTTTCGCACCGACTTGCCGCCGGATCGGGGCATGTGGTTTCCCTTTGATCCGCCCCAGCCAGCTTCTTTTTGGATGTTCAACACTCTGATTAACCTGGACATCATTTTCCTTCACCAAGGCAAGGTGGTGTACATTGCCGCCGATGTGCCCGGCTGCCCCGCCCGACCCTGCCCCACCTATGGGCCGCCTCCTTCCCAGTTGGTGGACGGTGTGCTGGAGTTCCGCGGCGGGACGGCTGCTGCTTTGGGTTTGGCCGTTGGAGATCCGGTCGAGATCCGAGAGCTTCAGCCCG
>NZ_JANSHQ010000328.1:0-5399 GCF_047461715.1 Synechococcus sp. R8-2
TCCCCGATGAAGCGAGAAGCCCACACTGTACCCGTAGGGTCAGTGATGGGAGTATGTCACGCCCAGAGCATCAACCGCAGCTCATAGGGATCGTGCATATCGGGGTGAAAGGGCAGCAAGCGGATGGCTAACCCTTGCAAGCCGCTGGCCTCATAGCAAATCTGGCCGGAGAAGATGGCCCGATCCTCCACCGTCTCCACATAGCGCAGGGAGATTGCCTGTCCTTTCTGAATCTGGCCCTCATCATTGACCGGCCCCTGGTAAGCTTGCACGATCACATCCTGAGGTCGCAGGGATCCCAGCCGCACTTCCACCGTCACGGTGAGGGGATCCCTGGCCATCACCACTTGGTCATCCTGTGCCAAGGCAAGGCCGGCAGCGGCAGCTTTCTTCGGGGTTTCGATCTGGACGTTGAGAACCTGGATGTTGTACCAATGCTCCTGCAGGTGGTTTTGCCAACGAACGAACTGGCGGGCTGACTCGAAGTGGTCACGGCGCATGCGGTCGAAGTAGTTGCTGAGAGGAATGTAGGCTCGCTGGACGTACTCCAACACCATGCGCTGCGTGCTGAACTGGGGGCAATTGAGGCGAATCGCCTGCTTCATGCGCTGGATCCACTGGTGGGGTAGGCCATCGCTGCCGCGCTGGTAGAAGAGAGGGGCAACCTCTTGTTCCAGCAGGTCGTAGAGGGCATTCGACTCCACCTCATCTTGATAGGCGCGATCCTCATACTCCTCACCGCGGCCAATGGGCCAGCCGGTCTGGTAATAGTCAGCCTCGTCCCACCAGCCGTCCAAAATACTGAGGTTCTGTCCACCGTTGGCTGCCGCCTTCATGCCACTGGTGCCGCTGGCCTCCCGGGGGCGCAAGGGGTTGTTCAGCCACACATCCACCCCGGCCACCATCAAGCTGGTGACATACATGTCGTAGTCCTCAATGAAAACCAAGCGCTGGCGAAACTCCGGCTGCCGCGACACCTGCACGATCTGGCGGATCAGCTCTTTGCCGGGTATGTCGCGGGGGTGGGCCTTGCCGGCAAAGATAAACTGCATCGGGTACTGAGGATGGTTGAGCAAAGCCTTGAGCCGTTCCAGGTTGTGGAACAAAAGGGTGGCCCGCTTGTAGGTGGCAAAGCGGCGGGCAAACCCAATGGTAAGCACCTCCGGGTTGAGGGCCTCAGAGGCCCGTTGGATCTCAGCCGCTGAGGCAGCCCGTTTCTGGAGCTGTTCCATCAAGCGCTCGCGGGTAAAGTTAATCAGGCGGGAGCGGCTGCGCTCGTGGGCCCGCCACAATTCCCCATCCGGAATCCGATCCACCTTTTGCCAGAGGGGATCCGAAGGAGGAGCCTCTGCCCAATCCGGCCCCAGGTAGCGGTCGTAGAGGGCTTGGTTCTCCTCCCCCACCCAGGTGCGGACATGTACCCCGTTGGTGATGGAAGTAATCGGCACTTCTTCCAGCGGGATCCCAGGCCACAGCCGGCTGAACATCTTGCGGGAAACCGCCCCATGCAGCTTGCTCACACCGTTCACAAAAGAGGCCATGTTGATGGCCAGCACCGCCATGCTGAAGGGAGATTGGAAGTCGCCGGTATTTTCCCGTCCCAAAGCCAAAAAGCGCTCCCGGCTCAGGCCCATCTGGCTGTAGTAGAAGCCGAGGTAGTAATCGATCTTGTCGGGCGGGAATAGGTCGATCCCGGCGGGCACCGACGTGTGGGTGGTAAACATCTGGCTGGACTTGGCCACCTGCCAGGCCTCTTCAAAGCTCAGCCCCTGCTCCACCATCAACAGGCGAATCCGCTCTACTGCCAAAAAGGCCGAGTGCCCTTCGTTCATGTGGTAGACGGTGGGATGGATGCCAAGGGCGCGCAAAGCCCGCACGCCGCCGATCCCCAGCATGATCTCCTGGTGGATGCGCAGATCTTGGTCGCCACCGTACAGCTCATCGGTGATGTCTTGGTCGTACTGGCTGTTGGGCTCGATGTTGGTGTCCAGAAGATAGAGGGGCACCCTCCCCACCGTCACCTTCCAAATGCGGGCGAACACCTTGCGGTTGGGATAATCCACCTCAATGCGAATTTCGCGGCCCTCCGCATCTCTCTGCAGCTCCAGGGGCATGTTAAAGAAATCGTTAACTGGGTAGCGTTCCTGCTGCCAGCCGTCGGGGTTGAGGTACTGGCGGAAATACCCCTTTTGGTAGAGCAAGCCCACACCCACCAGGGGCAAGCCCAGGTCGCTGGCCGCCTTGAGGTGATCCCCGGCCAAAACCCCCAAGCCGCCTGAGTAGAGGGGCAGACAATCCGCCAAACCAAACTCTGCCGAAAAATAGGCGTAGCACTCCCCTTCCACCGCTTGGGCCGAACGATACTTGCGATACCAAGTGTCCTCCTGCAGGTAGCTCTGCAGTTGTTGGCTGGCCCGTTCCAACTGGGCCAAAAAGCCGGGATCCTCCGCCAATTCATCCAGCCGTTCCTGCCGGATCCGACCCAGAAGAGCCACCGGGTTGTGGGCACAGGCATCCCACAGATCGGGATCCATGCGCCGGAATAGGCTGCGGGTTTCTACGTTCCAACTAAAATGCAGGTTGTAAGCCAACAAGCGCAGACTTTCCAGCGGAGTAGGCAGGTAGGGAGTGACCTTAAACGTGCGTAGCGGCTTCATAAAGACTGGGAGGAGCGTTGTTTCCACTGTCAGGCTACCTTGCCCTCAGCCTGAGGGCGTGGCTTTTTAACTTGAATGTCGATTTGTAATCCAGTGGATGCCGAGCTGTAATCCAACGGCTGCTCGAACTCCCTCAGGGCTCTATTTGGGATGGATCCGACTGCGCCCCTGGCCGATACGATCGCTGCCATTGCCACTGCGGTGGTGCCTGAACAGGGCAGCGTGGGGATTGTGCGCCTTTCCGGGTCACGATCCCTTTCCATTGTCCAAGCCATCTTCACCCCTGCCCGCCGCAGCGCAGTCTGGGAGAGCCATCGGCTCCTCTACGGCTGGATCCGCGACGAGAAAGGCCAAATCCTAGACGAAGCGCTGGCCGTTTGGATGCAGGCCCCCCGTTCTTACACCCGCGAAGATGTGGCAGAGCTGCATTGCCACGGTGGCATCATGGTGGTTCAGGCCACGTTGCAACAATGCCTGCGGCAGGGGGCGCGGCTGGCTCAGCCGGGGGAGTTTAGCCTGCGCGCTTTTCTGAATGGCCGCATTGACCTCACCCAGGCCGAGAGTGTGGCCGATCTGGTGGCGGCCCGCTCCCCTCAGGCGGCCCGGATGGCCCTAGCAGGCTTGCAGGGTAAGTTAGGGGGATCCATTCGCGCCCTGCGCCAGGAGCTGCTGGGTTTGTTGGCAGAAATTGAGGCTCGCCTCGACTTTGAAGAGGATCTGCCCCCCTTGGATGTTGCCGCTTGGCAGGCCCGGCTCCAAGCTATTCAAGCCCAGATGCAAGCCCTGCTGGCCACGGCAGAACGGGGACAACTGCTGCGCACCGGGGTGAAGGTGGCCATCGTCGGGAGGCCCAATGTGGGCAAGTCCAGCTTGCTCAATGCCTGGTCAGGACAGGATCGGGCCATCGTCACCGATCTGCCCGGCACCACCCGCGACGTGGTGGAATCCCACCTGGTGGTAAAAGGGATCCCCGTTCAACTGCTGGACACTGCCGGCATCCGCGCCACCGAAGATCCGGTGGAACGGCTGGGGGTGGAGCGCTCCCAACGCCTAGCCCAGGCTGCCGATGTGCTGGTGCTGGTCATCGACGCCCAAGCGGGCTGGACGGCTGCCGACGCCGCCATCTACGAGTCGATCCGCCATCGCCCCCTCATCCTGGTGATCAACAAAACCGACCTCGCCCCGCCAGAGGGGATCCCTCTCCCCCCCGAGATTGCCCACCGCGTCCCCGCCGTTGCCGCCCAAGGGAAAGGGATCCCGGAGCTGGAAGAAGCCCTGGAGCAGCTTGTCACCCAGGGACGTCCCCAGCCCAATCTGGAGATAAGCCTGAACCAGCGGCAGGCCGCTGCCCTCCAACAAGCCCAAGCCAGCCTGGAACAGGTGGGGCAGGCCATCCAAGCTCAGCTCCCCCTGGACTTTTGGAGCATCGACCTACGGGGCGCCCTGCATGCCCTTGGCCAGATCACCGGCGAGGAGATCTCGGAATCAGTGCTGGATCAGATTTTCAGCCGCTTCTGCATCGGTAAGTAACTCTATAGACTCCTCCTAACTCATACTCATTTTGAGTTTGTGTTACCATGGGCTCAGTTGGGAAGCCGAAGCGGATCCCCGATAATGGAAACACAGTTAGGAGGTTGGCCATGGTTACCGCCGAGAAAACCCGTCTCTACCCCACCCGGATCGACTTGCCGGCAGAGGCTCGCGCGCAACTGGTGGAGCTGCTCAACCAGTCCTTGGCAGACACGTTGGATCTGAAGACGCAGGTGAAACAGGCCCACTGGAACGTTAAAGGCATGCACTTCATCGCCTTGCACGAGATGTTCGACACCTTCGCCGGCACCCTGGAAAACTACGTGGACATGCTGGCGGAACGGGTTACGGCGCTGGGGGGCATCGCCCGCGGCACGGCTCGCATCGTTGCCCAAACCTCCACCTTGCCGGAGTACGATCTGGCCGCTGAAGAGGGTCGGGATCACCTGCAGGCTTTGGCAGCCCGTTACGCTCAATATGCAGCTTCCGTCCGCCGCAACATTGACCGCACCACCGAACTGGGGGATGCCGACACAGCAGACCTGTTCACCGAGATCTCGCGCCAGATTGACAAAGATCTTTGGTTTATCGAGGCTCACCTGCAGGCGTGACGCCAGCGAGGCCAGTCACAGGCAAGTGGATCAAGCAAAATGGGCGTTAACGTTCCCCTCCTGTATTTGGTGGCTCTGGCCAGTATCCTCGGCGTGGCGGGCTTCTTTGTCCTGCGGGAGGTGCTGCGGGTACGGGCCCAGGAAAAGGTCATCCGTGAGCTGCAGCCCCGCCTGAGCAAAGGCAAGGGATCCCCGCAGGAGCACTACGAGTTGGGCAGCGTCTATTTGCAAAAAGGCCTCTACGACCAGGCGGTTGCCCAGCTTAAAAAAGCCCTAGAAGTGGCCGGGGAGAACATTCCCCCCGTCTGCAACGCCCTCGGTTTTGCCTACTTCAGCCAGGGGCAGTACGACTTGGCCATCCGTTACTACAAGGATGCCGTGGCTGCGGATCCCGGTTATGTAACTGCTTGGAACAATCTGGCCCATGCCTATGAGAAGAAAAATCTCTATGGCCCAAGCCTGGAAGCTTACGAAACTGCCCTGAAGTTGGATCCCCGAAATGCCATTGCTAAGCGGCGCTCGGAGTCTCTGCGCAAACGGTTGCAGCCCAGCCCCTGAGGATCCCATCTGCAATTTCATCCGCAGAAATACTCTTGACCGC
>NZ_JANSHQ010000329.1:0-2455 GCF_047461715.1 Synechococcus sp. R8-2
CGAAGACAGGTGAGTACCAAGACAAAGTACAGAAGTACTCCAAGATTGCTTCTGACCTCGGTCTTCAGAGAAACCAAGCTTTCATGGTTTTAACCGACGTTAGCCAAGATGTAAGAACCAGTCTATCTTCCCTCTATCATTTGTCAGTCATCAGCGTTGACGAGGTTGAGGATACCTTTGAGGAGATCCTGAAAAGTCACCTTTAAGAAATCTGAAAAGCACCCCAGAGCATCGGCTCAGGCCACAATCTGGACGGCTTGCTCCATACACCACCAGGGATCCTCCGCAAAAGCTGGCATGGGAGTGCTGCCTGCTTTGCCCAGAATGGCCAGCCGGACTTCCCGATCCAGGCGGGATCCGGCCCCGTAGGGATCTTCTGAGGGAGGTTCCAGCCGTTGCCCCAGAGGGGGCATCACCATAATGCCTGGCTGCATGCTGGTGCTGCTGACCCAGATTTTGAAGCGATCCACCGCTACGTCTGTTCCTTCTGGCAGCTGCATCTGCAGCAGGTAGCGGGGGCCAGAGCCAATCAGCAGGCTCTCGTTGGGGCGTAAACGGGCAGGCAGATCTGGTTGATAGGGGTAAACCAAATCCACGCTGTACCGCCGCTCGTCAAAGACGGTGACATAAACATGCACTGGAGTGGGGGCTCTGTTTCTCAAGGCAATGGCCAGGTTGCGGCCTGCTTGGATTTGCACTTTCCCTTGGGGATCCCGCGGCAGGGGGCTCACTTCGGCAGGGGCAGAGCTGCTGGCCGGGGTTTCCAGTTGGAGAAATTCCACTTCCAAGATGCTGCTCAGCGCATCGCTGGCAGGTTGCAGGTTCAAAAGATTACCAAAAGCAGCCACGTGCTCCAACAGCCGCACCAGCTTGCGAGGCAGGGCCAGTAGCTTCTTCACCGGGATCCGGAAGGCCGCCAGAGCCACCTCTTCCCCCCGCCGGTAAAAGTGATAAGTGGCATCGGGCAACAGCTCTACCCGCAAGTCCGCTGCTTCCGGGTCTGTGTAGGTCAGAAGCGGTGAGGCCGGCAAGGCCGCCAGCAAATCGGCAACGGGCATTTGCACTTGACTGGGATCCGCACAGGTGAAAGCCACCCGCAACGGCTGGAATCGGATAGAGGACATGGGGAAAACCTGGAACGGAGTCTGCCGTATTCTCCTGCTCTGAGGTTGCCAGGCAAGCAAGCCAAGCTCTATATTAGCTGCTCATTACCTGCTCAGTTCTCTCGACTGGGCTGTGGCCAAGTCAGCTCTCGGCCAACAGACTCCCAACAGGCCATAGCTCCGTAATCAAACTTAACACCAAAGGCAAATGGAACCATTGGGAAACTATCCCGGATCCCATCTGCAAATGATCTCTTAATGGTCTATTCTTGATCCTGTTGTCGGGTTTGTGGCTGGAGTGGAGCCCACCTCTCCTCTTTCTAGGCTGATCTACGGAGAACCATGTTTAGCAAAGCTTTTTCTTTTCAGAAGGTGTTTGCGCCAGCGCGTCGTCGGTTGCTTGTCCTGCTGTTGGCTGCGTTGATGGCTGGGTTTGGCTGGGGTCTGGCTCCAGTGTTTGCAGCTAGGGATATTCCTGCAGTGGCTCTGTCGCCAACTGAGTCTATTACCTTTACCGAAGCCCAGTTGGCCAAAGGGAAGAAGCTATTCAACACCGCATGCGCCCAGTGCCATGTGGGCGGCCAGACCTATCCCAACCCGGATGTGAGCTTGAAGCTTTCGGATCTGGAGGGGGCAACTCCCCCACGGGATAATGTGCTGGCGATTGTGGATTACATCAAGAATCCAGTCACCTATGACGGGGTGGAGTCTCTGTTGGAGTATCACCCCAACACCCAGCTCACCAGTGAGTATCCACGTCTGCGCAACCTCACCGACGAGGATCTGAAGCTGATTGCGGGCTACATTCTGGTGCAGGCCAAGACCGTTCCCGGCTGGGGTGGTACCAAGAACGAAAGCCACAGCGACCTATCAGCCTATCTCTAATGCCGCATCTGGATCAGAAGTTGCCTATGAGATGGCGGATCCCGTCTCGCCTCTGGGCCTGGGTCGGGATCCTAGCTTTGTTGTGGCTGGGGCTGGCCAGTCCGGTGGCTGCCCGCATTGATCCTTACGTGAACCAGTATTTGCGGGTGAGTGGCCCTGTGGAATTGCCTCTAGATGCCGCAGGGCATACCCTCACCTTTACCCCAGAGCAGCTCACGGACGGCAAAAATCGTTTTCAGTCCGCCTGTTTGAATTGTCATGTGGGCGGTGCCACTTTGCCGGCTCCCAACATTTCCCTCTCTTTGAAGGACTTGCGCGGTGCCACTCCACCCCGAGATACCCTTCAAGCCTTGATGGAGTACCAGCGGGATCCCCGCAGCTACGATGGCTCGGATTCCAGCTATGGATGCCGACCTGTACCCCCTTCCTGGATGGACGACGAAGCCGTAAACTACCCGGCTCCGACC
>NZ_JANSHQ010000330.1:0-6555 GCF_047461715.1 Synechococcus sp. R8-2
ATGGCCCGGTCGGTAAACAAGCTGGCAAAACAGTGGTGACAGGCATTGAGCACCGCCCGCACTCCACGCACGTTCAGGTAGGTCTCCTGCTGGCCGGCAAAGCTGGCATCCGGCAAGTCTTCTGCCGTGGCACTGGAGCGCACCGCCACATCGGTGTCGGGGCCGTAGCGCTCGCACAGCTTTTGGTAGGCTTCGGCGATGGCCTGCTCTAGCTGAGGGGGGAAGGGAGTTTGCAAGATCAAGGTGCGGGCAGCCTTGCCCCGCTCGCGCAAATTTTGGACATTCTCAATGTCTAAGTCTTTGAAAATCTCCTGCAACTTCTCCTCTAGGCCCGCAGAGGCGATGAACTGGCGATACGCATGGGCGGTGGTGGCAAATCCTGTCGGCACCTGGATCCCCTTTGAGGTGAGCTGCTGCAGCATTTCTCCCAAGGAGGCGTTTTTCCCGCCCACCTGGGCAACGTCCCGCAGCCCCACCTCCGTCAGGGGCAAGACCAAAGGCGGCTCTGAGCCAAGCTGGGGTTGAGAGGGTTGCTGAAGCTGGGATCCCCTGGTTGCTCCATCCGACATGCCTTACCTCCTTCTTAGATCCATTGAGCGATCCATTGAGCCAACGCCAATTGCTGGGGTGTGCTGTGTTGTCGGCTTGGGATCGCTCCCGGCTCTCCTATGCCAACACTCGGCCCAACTCATTCTTGGTGGGCCATAGCCTCACTCTAGTCAGGATTTTCTGCCCCTTAAAATTGCCCAGGGATCCCCCCAAGAAGGCTTAGAAGGCGATGAGACAAGGCAGATCCCCCCACCACCTGCCTGCGGAAGTTGCTGCAAATCTTCGACCTTTTTTACTCAGTGCAAAAGTAGCCGGGCTGCCACAATGGTCAAAGAAGGCAATTTGGGCAACAACGGCATGGAGGGCCACAAGGAGGCTGCAGCAGACATTCGCCAGATCAGGGTGACGGAAAAACAGCAGGGCTTGCGGCTGGATCGAGGATTGGCAGAGCAACTGCCGGAGCTGTCGCGGTCGCGCCTGCAGCAGCTTATCCGCCAGGGCCAGGTTTGGCTCAATGGGCAGCCCTGCCGGGATAAGGATCGCCCCCTGCAAGCTGGGGATGAAGTCGAGGTGCGGATCCCGCCAGCCACCCCGACTGCCCTGCAGCCGGAGCCGATCCCCTTGGACATTCTTTACGAAGATGACGATTTGCTTGTGATCAACAAGCCCCGCGGTTTGGTGGTGCACCCCGCCCCCGGCCACGCCAGTGGCACCCTGGTGCACGCCCTGCTGGCCCACTGCCCCCATCTTTCAGGCATCAACGGCGAGCTGCGTCCAGGTATTGTCCATCGCCTTGACAAAGACACCACTGGTGCCCTGGTGATTGCCAAACACGATCAGGCCCACCAGCATCTGCAAGCCCAAATTCAAGCCAAAACTGCCCGGCGCCTCTATTTGGGGGTGGTGTTCGGTCGTCCGGCCCAAAGCCAAGGCACCGTCTCTGCCCCCATTGGGAGGCACCCGGTGGATCGGCAAAAGATGGCCGTCCTGACCCCTGGCCAAGGGCGAGTGGCGGTAACCCACTGGCAAGTGTTGGAGCGGCTGGGCAACTACACCCTGATGCAGTTTGAGCTGGAGACCGGGCGCACCCATCAAATTCGGGTGCATGCTGCCCACATGCGCCTACCCATTGTCGGGGATCCCCTCTACACCCAGAGCAAAACCAGCCCTGTTAAGCTGGGCGGCCAAGCTCTCCATGCCTGGAAGCTCTCCTTTGTTCACCCGCGCACAGGCCAGCCGCTGCAGTTTACCGCTCCCCTGCCGGAGGAGTTTGAGCGGCTCTTGCGGCAGTTGCGCAGCCAGGCGGGCTAGGCAGCCTCTGGGGTTTCCCCCTTGCTTTGCCTGGTCATTGCAAACGGCTGTGGAACAGCTGGTTGGTTGATCCCCAGCTCCCCTCGCCCGCAAGGGGTGAGGGTCAGCGGCGAAGGGTCTTCATCTTGTTTGAAACGAGTATGCCCAGTTGTCCCCACACCCGTGGGGGTGAACCCGGCCAGAGAAGAGAATTAAGACAATCTCACATCTGCTGGGATCCCTTGCGTGGATGGGTAACACTGGGACTAGGTCGCAGAAGCGGCGCGTAGCGCAATCTCAAGGAGCCGAACATGAGCAAGAGCTTGCTGGAGCAGTTGCGAGAGATGACCGTCGTGGTGGCTGATACGGGGGATATCAACGCCATCGAGAGCTTTAAGCCTCAAGATGCCACCACCAACCCCTCATTGATCACGGCTGCAGCCCAAATGCCTCAGTATCAGGGCATTGTCGATGAGACCTTGCTCAAAGCTCGCCAAGAGGTGGGATCCAAAGCTGAGCCGAAAGCCGTGGTGGCCCATGCCATCGATCAATTGGCGGTAGCCTTCGGCGTGCGCATTTTGTCCATCATTCCTGGCCGGGTCTCGACGGAGGTGGATGCCCGCCTCTCTTACGACACAGAAGCCACAGTTGCCAAAGCCCGCCATTTGATCGAGCTCTACAAGGCGGCAGGAGCGGATCCCAAGCGGGTGCTGATTAAAATTGCCTCGACTTGGGAAGGGATCCGGGCTGCCGAGATCCTGGAGAAAGAAGGGATCCACTGCAACCTCACCCTGTTGTTTGGCTTGCACCAAGCCATAGCCTGCGCCGAAGCGGGGGTGAAGCTGATCTCGCCCTTTGTGGGCCGCATCTTGGATTGGTATAAGAAACACACGGGCCGGGAGAGCTATCCCCCTGCCGAAGATCCGGGGGTGCAATCGGTAACCCAGATTTACAACTATCTACGCAAATACGACTATCCGACCGAGGTGATGGGGGCCAGCTTCCGCAACATCGGGGAGATCATCGAGTTGGCCGGCTGTGATCTCCTGACCATCTCGCCCGCCTTGCTGGCGGAGCTGCAGAACACCGAGGGTCACCTGGAGCGCAAACTGGATCCGGAAAAAGCCAAGAAAATGGACATCCCGCGCCTGGTGATGGATCGAGCTACCTTCGACCAGATGCACCGGGAAAACCGCATGGCCTCAGAAAAGCTGGAAGAAGGGATCCAGGGCTTCTCCAAAGCGCTGGAGGTGCTGGAAAAACTGCTCACCGAGCGGCTGCAGAAGCTGGAGGGTGCCAAGGAAACCATTACCCACGCCGCCCAGGATGTCTTCCGCCTCTACGACCTGGATGGGGATGGCTTCATCACCCGCGAGGAGTGGATGGGGGCAGATCGCGTTTTCGATGCCCTGGATACCAACCAAGATGGCAAAATTACCCCTGAGGAAATGTTGGTCGGCCTAGGGGCGGCGGTCTATCTGAAGAATTAGCCGCTGGCAGCCGGCCTGGGAAAACCTCAAGGTCTATGGGCGAGAACTTTCGCCACATCGGAGACGGGGTGGCCGCCCTGGAAGCGCAAGCCCGCCGCTGGATTGCCCAGCGGCTGCAAGGGATCCCTTACGATCCGCCGCCGGGGCCAGCAGCCAGGCAGGTGCTGCATTGGATCGAGACGGATCTGCTGCCGCGCCTGCAGCAAACCCCCCAGGAGCTGGAGAACCTGCTGCATGGGCTAGGGGGCGGCTATGTGCCCAGCGGCCCTTCCGGCGCCCCCACCCGAGGCCGAGTGGACGTGTTGCCCACGGGGCGCAACTTTTACTCGGTGGACATTCGCGCCATCCCCACCCCCACCGCCTGGCAGGTCGGCTCACTGGCCGCCGAGCGGCTGGTGGAGCGCTACGTGCAAGAGCAGGGGGAATATCCCCGTCGCCTGGGCCTATCCGTTTGGGGCACTTCAACTCTAAGAACTGGCGGCGACGATTGGGCCGAGGCCCTGGCGCTCTTGGGGGTCAAACCCCGCTGGGATGGAGGACGGGTGGTGGACATCGAGATCCTGCCTGTAGCGGTTTTGGGCCGCCCCCGTGTGGATGTAACCTTGCGCATTTCTGGCTTCTTTCGCGATGCCTTTCCCAATCTGATTGCCCTGTTTGACCGGGCTGTGCAGGCCGTGGCTGACCTGGAGGAGCCAGAAGCCGACAATCCCCTGCGGGCCCACGTGCTGGCCGATACCCAGTACTGGCAGGAGCAAGGGATCCCAACGCAAGCAGCGGCGGAGCGGGCGCGGCTGCGCATCTTCGGTTCCAAGCCAGGGGCCTACGGGGCCGGCCTACAGGGGCTGATCGAGGCGCAAAACTGGGAAACAGAAGCGGATCTGGCCCGCGCCTACCTCAACTGGAGCAGCTACGCCTACCGGGCCGATGGCGAGGGAGAGCCGGCCCCCGAAGCCCTGCGGCGGCAATTGGCCCACCTGCAAATTGTGCTCCACAACCAAGACAACCGCGAGCACGACCTGCTGGACTCCGATGACTACTACCAGTTTCAAGGGGGGATGGTGGCGGCAGTGCGAACGCTCCAGGGCCGCAACCCGCGGATTTACTTCGGGGATCACGCCCGTCCCCACAACCCTAAGATCCGCACCCTGGCCGAAGAAATTGACCGCGTCTATCGCGCCCGCGTGATCAACCCCAAGTGGATTGCCGGCGTGATGCGCCACGGCTACAAGGGCGCCTTCGAGATGGCTGCCACCCTGGACTACCTCTTTGCCTACGACGTCACCACCCATGCTGTGCCGGATTTCATGTACGCCGGCCTGGCCCGCGCCTACCTATTGGATCCCCAAGTCCAGCAGTTCCTGCGATCCCGCAACCCCTGGGCGCTGCGGGACATGAGCGAGCGGCTGCTGGAAGCCCACCAGCGGGGCTACTGGCAAGAGCAGGCCCTGGAATTGCTGCCTCAGATCGAAGCCCTGATGCTGGAGATGGAAGCCTACCTGGAATCCCGCTCTCCCGTGGCGAGAGAAGGTTAAGTTCTGCTAAGATTTTTTCATCCAAACCAGTTGTGGAGGGATCCCAGGCCATGAGCAAATCTGAGCTGTTGCGAGAGATTCTGGGGCCACTGTTGGAGGACTACCGCTACTGGTTTGAGCGTTCTCGCCGCTTTTTGCAGGAAGAGACCCTGGAATTTATCAGCCCAGAAGAGCAGCAGTCCTTGCTGGAAGAGGTTTTGGCTGCCCAGGCGGAGCTACAGGTAGCCAAAGCGCTTTATCAGGCCTCTGATCAAGAGGTTGGCATCGACCCTGGGCTGATGGCAAAATGGCATCGCCTGCTGATGAAATGTGCCGAATTGGGCCGTCAATTTCGCCAGATTCACCCCTCCCCCGACCTGTAATGCTGCAGATTCTCTACCTCATCGCTTTTGTGGCCATTGCCTTTTTGGCCCTGCGCAACTTGGTTACCAATGTCATCACACTGGGCGTGGAAGAGCGCAAGGCCTCTCCTCGTCGTGCCCGCAAGCGGATCCCTCACCCAGAGCTGCTGGATGAAGATGGCAACCTCACCGAGGAGCCTCTACTGGTGATTCGCTCGGCCAGCTTGGAAGAAGCTCGCAGCCGTTTGGAAGATCTCTATTCCGGCTCGCCGGACGAAGATTAGGGGAGTTTCTTGGGCTTTCTCTCTTGGGCGTGGCTGCACTAGCCTGGGAAGGTACTGCGCGCCATTTGCCCGAGCGTCTGGTGGGCGAGTCAACGGAGATGGGATCCGACTTCAACGTGGAATCGGTGCTGGAGGCGGTGCTCGGCAAGCTGAAGGTTTTGGCGGAAACGGGACAAACCTTTGGTCAGCCGATCACTATTGGTGAGACGATTATTGTCCCTTACATGTCCTTGCATTTTGGCTTGGGTGGGGGAGGGGGTAACTTTGGAAAGACTGCTCCTGGCTGTCGCGGCAACGGCGGGGATCCGGCCAGTCTGTTCGGGGGAGCGGGGGGTGGGGTGCGCATCGAGCCGGTTGGCTTTCTGGTGATCCGAGGCGAGCGAGTGGAGCTGCTGACCACCGTCCAGAAGCCCGACCAGTGGAACCAACTCAGCGAGACTCTGGTGCCCCTGTTGCAGCAGTGGCTGCAGACTCGTGCCGGCAACTCCTGAAGGGACTAGCCGCGAATGGAGAGGCGGGATCCCTGGGGAGAGGGTTGTACCTCAATGCGGCGGGGGAAAGCATCCTGCAGGCTGGGGATGTGGGTAATCACCAAGATGCAGGCAAAGTCCGGGGCGATGGCGTTGATGGCAGCCAGCAGTTGGGCGCGCCCGGTGGCATCCTGGGATCCAAACCCCTCGTCGATGATTAAGGTTTGCAGGTCGGATCCCGAGCGCTGGGTGAGCAGGCGGGACAAGGCCAGGCGAATGGCGAAGTTGATGCGGAAGGCTTCTCCGCCGGAGTAAGTCTCGTAGGGGCGGGTGCCGTGGGGATCGGCAATGAGAATGTCGAGGGTGTCATAGGGACTCCGTCCCGCTACGGAGGACAGCTTGGCCGGTGAGCAATAGCGTCGCCCGGAGCGCTGGGTAACCAATTGCAGGTGCAGGCGGTGTTGGGTAAGGCGGGCCAGGATCTGGTTGGCCTGGGCTTCCAGCTCGGGCAGGACATTTTCGACGATCAGGGCGGGGATGCCGTTGCGGCCGTAGGCATTGGCCAGCTCTTGGTACACCTGCTGCTGGCGGCGGGCCTG
>NZ_JANSHQ010000331.1:0-745 GCF_047461715.1 Synechococcus sp. R8-2
GCTTGGATCCCGGGTAGGCCATCCTCGCGGGCTTGAAACTCCGGCGGCCCGATCATCACCAGCTCGCCCGCTTTGGCCACCATGTCCGAGATGGTGGCAATGCCCAGCTCAGCCGCTCTGGCGCGGGTCATGGCCAGGGCCTGGGTGTTGTTCAGGGGGGCGGGATCCAGCCAAATCAGTTGGAACTGGCTCTCGTACTCGCGGGCCACCGTCGCGTACACCTCTGCCGGGTCGCCGCTGCTGGGCAACTTGAGCACTGTCAGCAGGCCAGTGCCGGTGTACTCGGGGTAGAGATCGATCTCGCCGCTCAACAAGCCCGCATGGGCTACCGGTGTTCCGCCCAGGTTGAGCTTGCGCTCCACCGTGAACCCTGCCGCCTCCAGGGCTAAGGCGTACATTTCCCCCAAAATAAACTGCTCGGTAAAGTCCTTGGAGCCGACGATGATGGGCCTGGCGAGGCCCCTCTGGGGAGCGAGAACAAGAACCGCCAGCCCCGACAGGGCCAGCAAAGCCAAGCGACGAGTGGTTTTCAGCATAGACAAGGGGAGAAGGGATCCCAGGCTAATGACAAGAGGCCCTGCCGAGAGCGTTCCGGCCTGGGCCAGGAAGTTTCGACTGTTAAGTCACCATTAAACCATTATTTTCCCTGAGCCGTAACTGCAAGAACCAACCGTAGAGATCGCCAGTACGGTCACTGCAAGTTGGTTGGAAATAGCCCAAGTGTAAGGACTCCGTCCCGCTGGCG
>NZ_JANSHQ010000332.1:0-5474 GCF_047461715.1 Synechococcus sp. R8-2
TACCAAGCTGCGCTACATCCCGGCTTAGCTTTTGTGATTATGCCAGATCCCCGCCTCTGATGCACACCCAAGCAGGGATCCCTCGCTCAAGGCAACAAGGGAAACAAACATTTGTCCAGGTCAGGACTTGAGCATCTTGGCCGGCATGACAATGAGGGTATTTCCCTGTCGCTCCACCACGTAGAGCTCCTGCCCGGCTTGGATTTCTAGGTTGGGGATGCTGCACTTGGCGTTCCAGGTGGAACCCAGATAAGAAACCCGCCCCCGTTCGCCCGGCGGAATGGTGGTGATTGCCCGCGCCTCGCGAGATTCCTCTACCTGAACCGATCCATGGGGCACCAGACGGCGGCTGAGGATAATCAACACCACCGATGCCCCAATCCAGCTGGCAAATTGTACCCAGATCGGCAGCCCCAAATAAGCCAAAAGCCCCGCCAAGAGCGCCGCCAGCCCCACCGAGCCGGCAACCAATTCTGGCAAAAACAATTCGGCAGAAATGAGGACTAACCCGATGATGATCCAAGGCCAAACCATAGAATCCAGGGATCCCACCAAATTCAGTATGGCTCAAAACCCCTGGATCCTTAGCGGGGATCCCTTGAGAAGACTCAGTTGGGGCTTACCCGCCCAAGCGGTAATTCTCCAAAAACTGCAGGGGATCCATCTCTTCCTGAGGGGAGCTTTTGGGCAGGTTCTTGGATTCGGCGATCCGCATCAAGGTCTCCCAGTCGGTGCTCATGACAAAGGCCACGGCTTGGCGAGCCGCCTCTCGGTGGGGGCAGTCCTCTCCCAAGACACAGCCATCTCGACAGAGGGTGGCGCAATCGTGCGCAGTGCTCCTGGGATCCGGGCCAGCCATGATGTCTTCCTCTCGGTGGGTTTCACGTTTTCTTTAGGATACCTGAAGAGAATCTTGCGCTTGCAGGAGATTTGGGTCAGGGCGGGTAGCTTGGATGAGGAGATGAGGCGACAAGACCTGTTCAAGCAAGAGGAGCCTTATGGAGTTTTCGCAATTGCAAGCGCTGGTGGATCGAGCGCTGGAAGACAAAAAGCTCACCCGCACAGAGGTGGATCAAATCGTCAACGCCATCCGGTCGGACGGCAAAATCTCCCCCGAAGAGATAGGCTTGCTGGAGTCCATTCGCGAAATGGTGCTCCGTCGGGAGATTCAGGTGGTGGAAACGGCAGATTGAGGGGCAGGGATCCCCTGTTGCAAGTAGAGGGTGACTTCGCTGCGATTGTGAAACAGGTGGCGGGCCCTCACCAGGGGGAAGGCACTACCCAAAATCTCCAAACTTTGCCGCAGCACCCGCAGGCGGTGTTGGCGAGGTAACTTCAGGGTCATCACAGCTCTCCCCTGTGGCTGCAGATGGGGGGCAAAAGCCACCATCAGGCGGGCAGAAGCCGGGCCATCCATGCGCATGTCGTTGAGGATGAGGTGAAACCGGCCTGGGCCACGGGCCAGGTAGGCTTGGGCGCTGAGGCGATGGTGGCGGATCCCCGGATCTTGGCTGAGGCGCTCGTGCAAGTCCCCCGGATCCACTGCTGTGACCTGCTGGCCATATAGGCGCAAAATGCGCGACCATCCCCCCGGCGCTGCCCCCAGATCCAGAGCCTGTCCCCCCGGCACCAAGGGAATCTGAAACACCTGGATGGCCTCCAGCAGCTTAAACTCGGAGCGGCTGATTTGCTCTGGATCCCGCCGAAAGCGATGGATCCCACCGGCCCAGTTGGAGAGGTTCTGGGCAGCCAAGGATAGGCCCAGCCAAGCGCGAATGCCCATCGGTTGAGCCAGGATCACCACCGAGATCACCTGCTGTGGGTCTTTGACCTGCAGGGGGGATCCCACCGCTGCCATCACCTGTTCGGCCAGGGTTTCATTGACCTGGAAGGGCTTGAGATTCCGCTCCCCAAACAGGCGCGTCTGAACCGAAAAGCTGAGGGCGGGGTCAATGGCTGCCAACATTTCCCCATCAAGGCGCAATTCAACTAAGGATCCCTCGGCCAGCCGCCGTTCTTGGTGAATGGGGCAGATGTGGCGTAAAAAAATGGGCGGGTCAGCTTGCCAAGCCTCAGCCAGGTCAGCAAATGAGCGTTGGCTGCACACCCATACCAAGCCAGGTGCTTCCTTTAGCCGCTGCACGGCAGCCTCTGGATCCGCAGCTTCTATCTCCCGGATCGCCAAATCCATAAAATCCGGGTCGGCGCTGCCCAGCCATGTATGGGTATCAGGGGGGAGAGGATTGCTCAACGGGCTCGCTGCCAACGCACGTAGGGTAAAGAAGCGGCTACTTGCTGAATCTGGGCTTGGGCGGCCAGCAGTTGTCCTGTGGCGTCCCAGGTGCCCTGCACCAGCATTTGCCAGGCTCCCTGGGGGATCTCCACAGCAGCGGTATTTGCCTCCCAGCGCACCTGTTTGTTGGGCAGATCCAGCGTTAACTGGAGCTGGGGATTTTCCGCCACCGCCTTCTGCAGGGCTTGAATCACAGCCGGGGGTGCCGTAACACAAGGGATCCCTAGAGCCAAGCAGTTGCCGAAGAAGATCTCGGCAAAGCTTTCGCCAATGAGGGCGCGGATCCCCCATTTGGCCAGCGCTTGGGGGGCATGCTCCCGGCTGGAGCCACAGCCAAAATTGGCATTGACCACGAGGATCTGGGCTCCCTGGTACTGGGGTTGATCGAAGGGGTGTTGGCCGGGATCCTGGGCGCGGTCGTCGGCAAACACGTGCTGGCCCAAGCCGTCGAAGGTGACGCACTTCAAAAAGCGGGCCGGGATAATCCGATCGGTGTCGATGTCGTTGCCCAGCAGGGGGATCCCTCGGCCTGTGACGGTCAAAACTTCGCTTGACATAGGAACTTGATGAATTCTCCCAGAGAGAACTTCAGGGTATCGCAACGTTCAGCAAAACCCTGCCCAACGGCAAAGGAAAGCCGGCAAAAGGGGAAGGCTCAGCTCGGCTACCGGCGGTAAACCTGATTTTCCAAATTGCGCACCTGCCGCTCCAGCCGATCCAGCCGCCCCCGCAGCTCGTCCATTTCCGATTGGCGGGGCACGCCCAGATCCTGCAGGACGTTGCGCACCTGCCGCTGAACGTAGGATTCAAAGTTACTCTGCTCGGCCTTCACCTGGTTGAGCAGGTTGTTGATGACATTGGATGCCTCTTCTGGGTTGAGCTGCCCCTTCTGCACCAAGTCGTCGGCAGCCTTTCTCAACTGTTCTGCCAGCAGAGTGGTTGTGCCCACGCCCATTAGCAAGAGCTGACGTAAGATACTGTTGTTGTCCAATGCTGCCCTCCAAAGGACGCTTCGCGAACGGTACGGGCCTCCATGACTACCCATTTTCCTCAGTTTGCCCTCAACTTCGCAACCGGCTCGGCCAGTTTCTCCCTTTCGCCAGAGGTGGCACAACAATGGCACAAGGCTCTGCAAATCCTCTTGGAGCGACTCAAGATCCGTTCCCGACAGCAGCCTCAGGAGCCGGTTGAGTTTCGTTACCCTACTGAAGATTTCAGCTTGGAGATGTTCTGCAACCCCAACATCTGGGCTGGCCCCCACGCAGCCAAGGTGCTGGTGACTCTGAAAACCAAGGTGCTGCGCCTTTCCACCGAAGTGGAGTTCTCTCGCCTTCAAGAAGACCTCAGCCAATATCTGGAGTCCCTAACATGAGCGAAGATGCCCATGCTGCGGGAGAGGAGCCCGCGGCCATTACGGTGACGCAACTGCTGGACGAGCCGTCAGAGGGGATCCCCGGCCACTTGGAAGTGGTTGCCCTCACTTGGCACGACCGCCAGCGATCCCGGCAACGGCTGGTGAGCGATCGGGGCACCGAGATCCAGTTGATGCTGCCTCGGGGCACCCATCTTCACGATGGGGATCTGCTCTATGCGGATGCGCAGCGACACATTCGGGTCAGAGCCCAACCCGAACCGGTGCTCTTGATTCAACCTGAAAACCCCATCCAGATGGGCCAGGTGATTCATCAACTGGGCAATTGGCACCGCCCGGCCCACGTTTCCCTCCAAGGACAGATCCTGGCGCTGGCCGATGATCCCCTGCAGGACTGGCTGGCCCACATGGGGATCCCGTTTCGGTTGGAGATGGCTGTCTTCGAGCCCAACCTGTTGGCCCACAGCCATTAACCTGAGCCTTTGCGAGCGCAAACCCGTCCCTCCGACTCATGGCCTAGGCTCCAGCCTCTGCTTCTCGGGTTGCCAACCGCGCTGCAAACTCTCGGTGTTCCTCCGACTCAATTCCCCTTTGCAGCACACCCAACACCTGCTGCATGTTGCCCGTCAGCAGCGCGTCCACGGCTAACCACAACCCCGGAAACACCCGACTGTACAAAACGCCCAACTCATTGGGCTGTTGCTGCACGTACTCTCCATTCTGGAAGACATACCAGCGAAAGGCTTGCTCTTGGGTTAGCCAGACCAGATATTCCCGCACGCCGTTGCGCCGGTAGGCCCGCAGCTTATCATGCAGGTCGTAGGAAGCTGTGCTGGCGGCAATCTCCACAATCAGCTCCGGTGCACCCTCAATGTAGTCATCCTCGCTAATGCGGGACTGTCCCCCACAAGATTCGTGCATCCGCAATATGGCATCTGGCTGCGGCTCATTGTCCAAGTCCAGGCGAACGGTTGGATTGCCCGCCGACTCAACCCCCGGCGTTGCTGCTTCATAAACTCCCAGCCAGGCCATGATGTGGCTGTGTGGTCTGCCATGTCGGCGATATCTGAGGGGAGATGCCACGTAAACAATTCCCTCAATCAGCTCGGCTTTTTTGAGCTGAGGCATGGCTTGATAGCGCCGTTCAAACTCATCGCGGGTGAGACGATCGCCGCTTTCTAAGATGGGCAGTTCACGGAAGGAAGGGCTACTGACGCTCATGACCAGCTCTCTTACCAGCAGTCGCGACAGTGTTGCGGAGCAATATCGATGACTCCATCCGGGTTGGCTGGTAAGTCCATCATAGAGGGGCTGCTCTGTCGCGACAGCGTTGTGGAGCAACAATGGGCCATAGATGGGACGGGATCCCTTTCTATTCGACCCATTGAGCAGTCATCATCAGGTGTCCAAGTTCTCGATCCGAACCGGCTCAAGAGGTTCTGCCAGCGGAAACCCCAACACCTGGGCATAAAAGTAAAGCTCTGCCTCCAAAGCCCGTTTGATGTTGGCCGCCTGGCGAAAGCCGTGTTGCTCTCCCTCGAAAGGCACATAGGCCACCGGGATCCCTTTGGCCCGTAGGGCTGCCACCATCCTCTCTGCCTGATTGGGGGGCACGATGGCGTCTTCCAAGCCTTGAAAGAAGATAACCGGACAATTGAGGCCCTCTAGGTGATGAATGGGGGAGCGCTCCCGGTAGAGATCCCGTCGCTCTGGGTAGGGGCCAATAAGGCTGTCCAAGTAGCGAGACTCGAACTTGTGGGTCTCCTGGGCTAGGGCTTCCAGATCGCTCACCCCGTAGTAGCTGGCACC
>NZ_JANSHQ010000333.1:0-7990 GCF_047461715.1 Synechococcus sp. R8-2
TGTTCAGCGTAAATGTATCAGTAGGGAGTATCCTCAACTTTAGGGCAACCCCCAGGCTCTGGCCCGCTCTGCCAGCCAGCCCTCAGCCCGCAAATTCTCCAGTTCTCGGCGCACCCGCAGCCGCAATTCGGCGTGCTGCAGCCCCTTGGGCATGGCAATGCCCAGCCCCACCGTTGCCAAGGGGGATCCCAGAAATTGAAACTGTTGCTCCGCAGCGCTTTCGCGACGAGGATGCTCTGCTAGCCACCCTGCCAGCACCGAGCGATCTGCTGCCCACCCCTGCACCGCCCCTTTCAGGAGCAGTTCCGCCCCTTCTCGGTAGGAATCGACAGGCACCAACTCCACCCCTGGCAGGTATCGATTCAGCAGGGGAATGGCGCTGGAACCGCGCAAGACTGCAACGCGACCGCCCCGCAAGTCCGACCAGCTTTCCCAGTTGTGGGAACGAGCCACAACCAAGCTGGGGCCATCCTGATAGTAAGCAGAAGTGAACTCCACCTGGCGCGCCCGATCCGGGGTAATGCCGATCTGAGCAATGGCCAAATCCACCTGGCCGTCAGCCAGCACCTGCAGCCGCTCTACATTCGAGACCGGCACCAACTCCACAGCCTCTGCCGAGCCCAACAGCCGGGATCCCAGCTCACAAGCCAGCTCGATCTCAAACCCCTGCAGATCCCCTTGGGGAGTGCGAAACCCCAGCGGCCTCAAGTTGTCTTTTACGGCAACGCGCAGCCGTCCAGAATCCACAATCTCCGGCCAAGGACGAGCCACAGTAGGGATCCCTCTCCCCAGGCAGGCGAGGGCCAGAATGGCTGCCAGGAAGGACTTCTGGATAGCCGTCGGAACCTCCTCAGGAGGCGCGAGACTGGCGCGCTGCCTCCACCACCTGGGTAAAGGCCTCTGGATCCAGGAAAGCCAAGCGGGCCAACATTTTGCGGTTGAGCTGGATATTGGCTTTTTTGAGACCATCGATGAACTCGTGGTAACGCAGGCCCTGGGCACGGGTGGCCGCGTTGATGCGGGTAATCCATAGGCGACGAAAATCCCGCTTCTTGCGGCGGCGATCCCGGTAGGCGCTGCGCAAAGCCTTCATCACCTGCTGGTTGGCGGTGCGGAACAGCTTTGAACCAGCTCCCCGAAAGCCTTTGGCCAGCTTGAGGATCTTTTTGCGGCGCTTGCGGGCGACATTGCCCCGTTTGACTCTCATGGCAGTAACTCAATAGGAACTTGAACAAACTCAAACTGAAGGGTAGAAGCACTCCGTCCTGCTAACGGGATCGGAACTGCTGTCGCCAATGCCAGCCCCTGAAATCTTCTTGCCGGCGCGAGCGGGATCCCGGCTAGTGGGTGTTGGGCAACATCAGGCGCACATTGACCACATCCCGCTTGTCCACCAGGGCCACACCGGCCAATTTGCGTTTGCGCTTGCTGGTTTTGTGCTCCAGCAAGTGGTTGTGCCCGGCCCTGCGACGCATAAACTTGCCGCTGCCGGTCAGGCGGAAGCGCTTGGCTGCTGCCTTGCGGGTTTTGATTTTGGGCATGATGACAACCCCAGAATATGCGGGGCCAGAGCTAAAGGTCACAGCTTTCTAGGATAAGCCATAGAAGAACAAGAGGGCAAATGCCAAGGTTCGTCCCGCTGAGGCAAGGGAAAGGGGTCGAGAAACTCTCAGGAGACTGAGTTTTGAGGCTCCAGCAGCAGCACTTGCCAGCGCAGCAAGCGTTGCAGTTGCTCAAAGCTCAGGGGGCACTCTAGGCCAGCCTGGATCTCTTGGACGGTGCGGATCCCGTCCACCTGTTGGAGAAAGGCGAAGGCTTCTTCGCTCAGGGAGATGGCTTCGTAAGCATAGTTGAAAATGCTCCGCCCCGGCCACAGGCCCAGACAGGGGCTGAGGTGGGCGATGGCCGATGCTACACTTTCTGGGCTTGTCCATTCCCAGCAGCGGATGGGGGGCTTGCCGAGAAACAGCTCGTAGTGGGCTACCACCGGATCCAGCAGCTCGATCAGGCGATAGCGTTCCGGTTCCGGCAGCTGAGCCGCCTGAGCCAGCAGGGCCTCGTCCTGGCCCAACACCCGTTCCAGCCGCCAAAACTCCGGGTTGGAAAAGCGCAGAAACTGCAGTCCGGAAGCCCGGATTAATTCAAACAGAGTCTCGATGGTGTAGTCCACTTCCTGGGGGTGCAGGTACATATCGGCGAAGCATTCGTCGTCCACGTTCTCGATGGCCCAGCGGGCCCGTTCTTGCTGCTGGATGCGGTTGGTTTCCGGCAAGATCTCGAAAAGGCGGCGGCCCACCTGGAGACCCCTCTGCAATTGCTCCGCCGAGGCAAGGGTCTGGTGTTCAGAACCCGTTACCAGCAGGCGGATGGCCTTTTGCATGAGGCGGATTTCGTGGCGGCCCAGCTCACCATACACAAACAGGTGCAAGAGCCCGCCGGGAGCCAATTTGCCGGCCAAAGCCTGCAGCCCCGCTAGCGGATCGGGCAGGTGGTGGAGCACGCCCACGCAGTTGATGAAGTCAAACTGCCCCGGCAGCTGGTCGATGTCGTAGACGTTGAGCTGGCGAAACTGCACCGGCGGTGCCTGGGAAGCCCGACAACGGGCCTCGGCAATCTCCAGGGCGCGGCTGCTCAGATCAAAGGCCCAAATTTCTGCGTTGGGGTTTTGGTGGGCAATGTATTCTGTTCCCACTCCCGAGCCACAGCCCGCATCCAGAATGCGCACCTTGCGCCGACCCGGATGGGATCCCGTACAAAAGGCATGGGCCTGGGGCCAACTCCAGCGCCAATTCCACCCTGGCGGGGGAACAGTGCCGATGGGCTGCGGGGGGAAGGGGTAGAGCTCGTAGAGCTGCCGCACTTGGTTGAGGATTTGTTCGGCGCTGGGGGAGTTGGGCTGCATGGACTATCTGTTGGCTGGCTCGGTTACCAGCAAGACTATAGTGACAATATCCCCCTCCCAAACTCCTGCTGAGCCTACTGTTATGAAAGTGCTTCGCACTGCCAGCGCAAAAACTTCTTCTCATCCTCTGCAAACCGGCCTCACCTTCGACTGGATCAGGCTGACGGCTGAGCTCAAAAAGATTCTGGATCCCCAGCGGGTGATCAGCAAGCCGGAGGAGCTGCTGGTTTACGAATGCGATGGGCTGGTCAGCTACCGGCAAAGGCCGGCGCTGGTGGTGCTGCCCCGCACAACAGAAGAGGTAGCGCAGGTGGTGAAGCTGTGCAGCCGCTACCAGGTGCCCTTCGTGGCGCGGGGATCCGGTACGGGCCTCTCAGGGGGAGCCCTGCCGGTGGAAAATAGCGTCGTCATCGCCACCACCCTGATGAAGCAGATCCTGGAAATCGACCTGGACAACCGCTGCATGGTGGTGCAGCCGGGGGTCATCAACACTTGGATTACCCAGGCCGTGGCCGCCCAAGGCTACTTTTATGCGCCGGATCCCTCTAGCCAGTCGGTTTGCTCCATCGGAGGTAATGTGGCGGAGAACTCCGGCGGTGTCCACTGCCTCAAGTACGGCGTAACGGCCAACCACATTCTCGGCCTGACGGTGGTGCTGCCGGATGGGGAGGTGGTGTGCTGGGGAGGCAAGATCCCGGAGATGCCCGGCTACGACTGGGTGGGGCTGTTTGTGGGATCCGAGGGCACCCTGGGCATTGCCACCGAGATTACCCTGCGCTTGCTCAAGGCCCCGGCTCAAGTGCAGGTTTTGCTGGCAGACTTTGACAGTGTGGAAGCGGCGGGATCCACCGTCTCCGACATCATTGCTGCCGGGATCATCCCCGCCGGCCTGGAGATCATGGACAACTTCAGCATCAATGCCGTGGAGGATGTGGTGCAGTTGGGCTACTATCCGCGGGATGCGGCGGCCATTTTGTTGGTGGAGGTGGATGGGCTGGAACTGGAGGTGGAAGAAGCCAGCCAACAGGTGAGGGCGCTGTGCTTCAAAAATGGGGCGCGACAGGTGCAAGTCGCATCCGACCCGGAAGAGCGGGCGCGGGTGTGGAAAGGACGTAAGGCAGCATTTGCCGCCATGGGCAAGCTCAGCCCCAACTACTATGTTCAGGATGGGGTGATCCCCCGCAGCCAGCTAGCCTTTGTCTTGAAGGAAATCGAGCGCCTCAGCCGTGAGTACGGTTATCCGGTGGCCAATGTGTTTCACGCTGGCGACGGCAATCTGCACCCCTTGATCCTCTACGACGAGTCGGTGCCGGGATCCCTGGAGCAGGTGGAGAAACTGGGGGGCGAAATCCTCAAGCTCTGCGTGCGCTTGGGGGGCAGCATCTCCGGCGAACATGGCATCGGGGCAGACAAACGCTGCTACATGCCGGAAATGTTTACGCCTGCGGATCTGGAGAGCATGCAATGGGTGCGGCAGGTGTTCGACCCCCAGCACATCGCCAACCCCGGCAAGATCTTTCCCACCCCCCGCACCTGCGGTGAGTCAGCCCACGCCCACAGCCAACCAGAATGGCAAGGGATCCCAGTCTTTTGATTTTGAAAGTTTGAAGGTGCTCCGAACCGCTGGCGTGATGGGAATAGCCCTCAGGCTGGGATCAGCCGGCTTGGCGTTGCTGCTGCAGCTCGGCAAAGGCTCGACAGAAGTCTTCCTGTTGGATGACCAGGGTTTTGGCATCCACCGTCTCGGAAGTGGCGCGGTGGCGGCGGATGGCGGCAATGGCGGCGCGGTTGCTGAGCAGGGCCAGGTCGGCACCACTCCAACCTTCGGTCTGCTCGGCCCACCCCTGTAAGTCCACATCAGGCCCCAGGGGACGCTTGCGGTTGTGAACGGCCAAAATTTCCCGTCGCCCGCTGCGATCCGGCAGCTCCACGCTCAGGTGCAGCTCCAACCTGCCGGCCCGGGTGAGGGCGGGATCCAAGCTGGCTTTGCGGTTGGTGGCGGCCACCACCAACACCCCCTGGCTGGGGCGGATCCCGTCCAGCTCTGCCAGCAGCTGCCCCAGAACGCGGTCGCTGACCCCACTATCCCCGGAGTAGCTTCCCCGCGCCGGGGCGAGGGTGTCGATCTCGTCGATGAAGATGACACAGGGGGCGCATTGGCGGGCGCGGGCAAAAAGTTCCCGTACCGCCTGCTCGGAGGATCCCACCCATTTGCTCAAGAGCTCCGGGCCGGAGACGGCAATGAAGTTAGCCTTGGCCTGGGAAGCGATGGCTTTGGCCAACAGGGTTTTGCCAGTGCCAGGGGGGCCGCTGAGGAGGATGCCCTTGGGCGCTTGGGCCTGAGCCTGCTCGTACAACTCAGGGTGCAGCAGGGATCCCTCGATGGCCTCTTGCAAAATCTGCTTGGCGTGCTCCAGGCCGCCAATTTGATCCCAGCTCACCTGCGGGGATTCGATCTCCACCGAGCGCAGCACCGCCGGCTTCACCTGTTGCAGAGCCTGTTGAAAATCCGCTGCGGTTACCGTCAGGGACTCGGGGATGGGGGATCCCAAATCGGGCACCTGCCGCCGCAAAGCCGCATAGGCTGCTGCCTGGCACAGGCCCCGCAGATCTGCCCCCACAAAGCCCAGCGTCTGATCCGCCAGGCTGTCCAGATCCACATCCTCCGCCAAGGGCATGCCGCGGGTGTGGATGGCCAGGATCTCCCGCCGCCCCTCCCGGTCCGGCACCTTGAAGATCACCTCCCGATCAAAGCGCCCCGGTCGCCGCAGAGCCGGATCCAGAGCCTCGGGCCGGTTGGTGGCTGCCAGCACCACGATCCCCTTTTGGGCCACAAACCCGTCCATCAGCCCCAGCATCTGGGCCACCAGGCGTTTTTCCACCTCCCCCTCGACAGTGGCGCGGTTGGGCACTAGGGCATCGATTTCGTCAATAAACACCAGACAGGGAGCCGATTTGGCTGCCTTTTCAAACAGTTGCCGCAGGCGCGCCTCCGCCTCGCCGTAGTACTTGCCGATCAGCTCCGGGCCGACAATGGCGATGTAGTTCACCCCCAGGCTCTCGGCCAGGGCGCGGGCCGTCAGGGTTTTGCCGGTGCCGGGGGGGCCTACCAACAACACGCCGCGGGGCGGATCCAACCCCAGCTTGGCCAGCAGATCGGGCCGCTTGAGGGGGATCTCCACCATCTCCCGCAGCGCTTGGAGCTGTTCCCTCAGTCCCCCCACATCCTTGAGGCGTGGCCCAGCCCAAGACTCTGGGCGGTCGGCAGAAGTTGCTGGCGGGTCGGGCACAGCGGCCTTGGACGGTTCCTGGAAGCGAACCGCAGACATCACTTGGGGCTCGCTGCTCCAGGGGGGATCCCCCGTTTGGGCAGGGCTGCGGCGGCGGGGGATGGAGCCGGAAGGGGGAATAGAACTGCCCAGAGGACGGGCCTGGATGCGGACTTCGGTTCGCAGCTCTCCACTTTGCTTTTTCTCGTCCAGCTTCTGAGCCAGCTCGATCAACTGCTCAATGCCCTGTACAAAGTCACTTAAATTGGCCATAGCCGGGATTTTCCATCCACACAAGTTATCTGCAAATTGACCCGCCAGAGGTGCTAACTCATCCCCTGCCTGGCCAGCTCAGGTGAGGAGAGTTCCACGGCTAGATGCTCAGTATGATACCCTTCACTGCGGCTGCCGTCGGTGTTGGGCAAGGAGAATCTGCTCTCGGATCCAGCCCAGCCAGGGCTCCAGCCCGTCACCCGTCTTGGCAGAAAGACAAAAAATCGGCACAGAAGGGTTGATCTCGCGGATATTGGCCTGGATCCGATCCAAATCCACCTCCAACACAGGAACCAGATCCACTTTGGTGATCAGCAGACAATCCGCCTCTCGAAACATGATTGGGTACTTGAGAGGCTTGTCTTCCCCTTCTGTGACGCTGAGCAGGGCTACCTTGGCGTGTTCCCCCACCTCAAACTCCGCCGGGCAGACCAAGTTGCCGACATTTTCCACCAGCAGCAAATCCAGTTGTTGGGGATCCAGCAGTGCTTCCAATTGCTGCAAGCCCCCGGCCACCATGGCCGCATCCAAATGACAGGCCCGCCCCGTGTTGATGGCAATCACCGGGATCCCGTAGCGACGCAGCCGCTCCGCGTCCAGTTGGGTCGTCATGTCTCCCTCGATCACCGCCAGGCGCAGCGAGCCGGCAAGAGCGGCCACGGTTTTCTCCAGCAAAGACGTCTTACCCGCCCCCGGCGCGCTCATGAGGTTCAGACAGGTTACTCCCCAGGCATCAAAATGCTCCCGGTTGTGGTCGGCCTGGTGTTGATTGGCGTGGAGCAGGTTAATCCCCAGATCCAAGACTTGGTGCATGGCACAACCCGTGTTGCGGTTGAGGAGAAAACGCTCTAGCTGCGGAAAGAGCTGGATTCGGCCACCGTAGGGGTGGGAGAAGGGCCGACGGAGAGTTTACGCACCTCGGAGCAGAAAGAAGCCATGCTGAAGCCACCGAACCGCTTGACAGTGCTGGCCCGCAGGCGCAAGTTGGGGCTGGCAAACCAAATGCGCTCTTCCGACTCAGTCATCTCATACTGGGTGTAAAGGGTAAGGGCGCCATCGGATCCCATGACATAGGTACCGGCCACCGGTACTTTCTCAGCGTAGCCCTGATCCCGCAGCAACTGCCCGCGCATGGGATCGGTCTCATCGGGGATAGGTACCAGCACCACGTCTCCCTTGTACTCTTCGTTGTCCCACTCCTGCTCGCCATCCCACCGCACCCGCGCTGCTCCCACAGCTCGTCGGGGATCCACCCTGAACAACTCGCAAACCCGGATGACTGCTGGATCGGTTGCCGCAAGGGTGGCAATTTGTAGCCGCGACCTCCCACCCTCAGAGCGGCGAAAAGCCAAGTGATGGCTGGTGCGTTGGCACATCCACTCCCCAGCACTGAGGGCAAAAAACTCCATTACGGTCATCATGGCCGACGCGGATCCTCATCGATGGAACAGGGTTTGCCGATCTTAGCTTGCAGAGCAACTCAACGATTTAGCTAACGGTGGTGCGGGGGCAATCAGTCCTGCGCTCTACCCGCAGGGTGAGCACC
>NZ_JANSHQ010000334.1:0-3105 GCF_047461715.1 Synechococcus sp. R8-2
GGCTTCCCGCCGGTCTAGCTAACAAAGCCAATCCCCAAAGATCGAAAATGGCCCCCTGGCTGCGCCTCAGCCCCTCCATCTCTCCTGCAGCTTGAGCTCCATCTGCAGATCCCGCGCCGGGACAGGGTCAGCTTCCAGTCTTGCTGCCCATCTCGGCAGCTTGGATCAAGGCCCTGGCTCGCTGTTGATCCAACTTGGCTTGCAAGCGCTCTTGCTTGTCGCTGCTGGTATTCAAAACTTTGCTTGCTTCGTCCAAGAGGGCCTGAGCCGCTGCCTTATCCACTTTTTCACCCCGCTCTGCTCGGTTGACCAGGACGGTTACCTCGTTATTTTCGACTTCTGCAAATCCGCCCATGACCGCAATGGCCAACCACTTTCCATCGGCTTTGACCCGCATAACGCCATTGCCGATGGCGGTCAAGAGGGGGGCGTGCCCAGTGAGAATGCCCAATTGGCCCGAAGTGGCAGGGAGGATCACTTCCTCGCTGGGGGCATCCCAAACCGTGCGGTCGGGGGTAATCACACGAACCATCAGCGTCACGACAGATCTCCTGAGGGCTTGAACACTTTCGCGTCGGCGGTGCGGAGCACCCTGCTTCCGATCCTACCGGATCCGGATCCCTGCAGCTTTGCCGGGTTCTCCTTTTGTCTCTTCTCTCGAGGCAGCCACACTTAACCTGTGCATAACTTTGCCTTTACCTCAGGCTGGAAGGCAAGCGCTAAGGTGTTGTCGGGAACACTTATCTCTCGCCCCCACCTCAGCATTGACGGCCAGACCATTGCTGTTGGTTTGTAGAAGGGAGCCCAACGACCGGTGCGCCCAGTTTCCCTAGCGGAGCCAGCCTATGCCTGAAGCGATGCCTAGCCATTTTGCTGCCGGCCTGTCCACACGGGAGCGCCAGCTGCTAGAAGACCTCTACCGAAGCCGCAGTTTATCTCCCTACACTCCCGGCCAGGTTATCCCTCTGTTTCCTGAGGAATGGGTGATCGTCTGTCGGGGCGTGGTACAGTTGACCACCCTCTATCCCAATGGCGGTGAGGCGTTGTTGGGGTTTGCCGGCCCCTCCATGCCCCTGGGATCCCCTCTGACGATGCTGGATCCCTACCAAGCTAAGGCTTTGACGGCAGTTGATGTGCTGCGGCTGCCGGCAGCAGAGGTGGAAGCCTCAGAGATCCTGAGTCAAGGGCTGCTCAAGCAGGTGGTGCGTCGGCTACGCCAAACCGAAGCATTGCTCGCCTTGGCCGGACGGCGGCGGGTAGAGGATCGGCTGCGCCAGTTGCTCTCCCTTTTGGCTGTGGAGCTGGGATCCCCGGTTGCAACAGGGGTGCGCCTGCAAGTGCGCCTTACCCACCAGGACTTGGCCAATGCCATCGGCACTACCCGGGTCACCATTACCCGTCTCCTAAACCGCTTTCGCCAGCAGGGCTGGGTTGCGGTGGACAAAAACCGGCACCTTGTCATCAAACTCGCCCACGCTCCGTAAAACCTTTAGAAACTGAGCAGGATCTGCTCCTAGGGCATGGCTGAAAGCTGGCAGTTTTTGGCTCGTAGTTAACTGCTGGGAGATGGAGCTGACGGGAGTCGAACCCGTGTCCGAGATGGGTACTGAGGGATCACTCATTCACAGGTTTAGCCTCTTTGACCCTCGAGGCGGGGATCGCCGTTTGGATCCCGGCGATGGGAGTTCTCCGCCTAATCTTAGTCTCTCCCTCGACGGAGCCAGAGTAGAGAGCTGCACCCGTTGGGGTTGTGATCCGCCCACTTAACGGGGTCGTGAGCAGATCCTCGAGCTCAGAGTAAGTTTTCGGTTACTGAGCCTTAGGCAGCCAAAGCAGCCGCTTTACGAGCAAAGGGTACGACGTTGTTCGCACGTACTTTTTTGAGCCTGGTGTTAACGGGATAAGCTCAATCCCGACCTGCCTCATGAACCCATGTTCGCCACCCCGTCGAAACCGTTACAGCCCCAGGGTTGACTTGAGTCCAGTATAGCAAGATTTTTGGGGATAAGGCCAGAACCTTTGCGAATGTGACAGAAGCTTTGCTAATATGACGAAGCTGCAAACTTGGGTCGGTAGCTCAGCGGTAGAGCACTCGGCTTTTAACCGATTGGCCCAGGGTTCGAATCCCTGCCGACCCATGTCAGTCTTCTTCTTCCAAAATACGGGGCACCTTGAAGAACATGTCAGCTCGATCAGGGGCGTTGGCCAGGATCCCTTCGATATCCGGGTAGGGCTCGACTTCATCGGGGCGGGTGGGCAGTTCCATGTCCAGGACGTGAAAGGTGGGCTCTACCCCCTCCGTGTCCAGCTCCTTCAGTTGCTCCACGTAGGCCAAGATGTCTGCTAGCTGCTCTGTGAACTGGATCTCTTCCTCCTCGGTCAGCTCCAGACGAGCCAAGTGAGCAACATGTTGGACTTCTTCCCGTTTCAGCATCCTCTCCTCCGGCTCCCAGATTATCGACTTGACTTAGCCCAGGGTAGCCGAGATCAACCGTTCGCGTTAACGGAACGGAGTCCTTCTGCAGGAAAGCTCAGTACACCTCCAGGTTGGCGCGCCCGGTGGTTTTCAGCCAGTTTTGGGCCTCGATGTAGTTGTTGGGGGCAATGCGAATGGCCCGAATCCAGTACTGGGCAGCCTCGTTGAACAGGGCCTCTGCTGTTTCCTCATCCCCGGCTTGCAGGCTCAGCTCGCCCTTGTGGTGCAGCAATACGGCAATGTTGTTCAGGGCAGAGCAAAGTCTTGGGTTTAACTCCAGAGCTTGGTGGTAGTGGTCGAGGGCTTTGTCAAGCTCGCCGTTGCTCTGGTAGATCAGGCCCATGTTGTAGAGAATGTAGCTGCGGTCTTCTTCCCCTTGCTCGAGGGCGAGGGCTTCTCTGTAGTTTTCTAGGGCCTCGGCATATTCTCCTTCGCTCTGAGCGGCCATGCCATCCCGGTAGTAGGCAAAGGCTTTCTTTTCCTCGGAACTCACCCCTGGCAGCAGTTTCAGAATTAGATCGGCCATGACGGTGAAGGTCTTGTCAATGAAGTTGTCGTTCTTCATGCTGCGCGGCATGGCTGACCCCTTTTAAGTTTAGGACTAAGGATCTGATACATTTACGCTGAAC
>NZ_JANSHQ010000335.1:0-6639 GCF_047461715.1 Synechococcus sp. R8-2
ACATAAGATCAACACGACCTAGCTATTTGCTGAAAGGGGAAGCTATTTTTAGGGGCTTAATGCCCTTTTTTTGTTGCTTCCAAGTGATGCTTTGCTGCGTTTGTGAGTTATTCCCCAAGCTGTGCTTGCCCAAGCGCGAATGCCTTAGGAAAGGGTTAGTGTGTACTTGCCCTCTTCTTTGCATTCCCCTATACTGACCTTCATGTCTCGACACTCCAGGTGCTCTATGACTGCGAGTTACCTACCCTTGGCCCAGACTTTTCTGCCCCGTTCTTCTCGCATTCGCGATCTACTGCTGGTGGTGGGAGGGAGCCTATTCGTAGCAGCTCTGGCGCAGGTGAGGATCCCTCTGCCTTTTACACCGGTGCCCATCACTGGACAAACCTTTGGGGTAATGCTGGTGGGGGCAGGCTTTGGGGCACGGCTGGGCTTTCTCACGTTGCTGGTCTACCTGCTGGAAGGGATCCTGGGATTGCCCTTCTTCAGCGGTGGCGGATCCGGGCTTGGCCACTTGGCCGGGGCGACGGGGGGCTACCTGTTGGCTTTTCCCCTGGCTGCAGGGCTGATGGGTTGGTTGGTGGAGCGCTGGGGCGTGGATCGCAACCCCTGGAAGATGGCGCTGGCGATGTTGTCCTGCTCAGCTCTGATTTATTTGCTAGGAGCCACTTGGCTAGGGGTGTGGCTGAACCAGAATGTTGAGCCCACCTCGATCTTGGCCGTCCTCAACAAGGGGGTCTTCCCTTTTATTCCAGGAGACTTGGTGAAGTGCGGACTGGCGGCAGTGCTGCTGCCCACCATCTGGCGCTGGGTGGGTCGGGAAAGGCCACCGGCAGACTCCTAGCCCACTGGGCAAGAGCAGCAACTCTAAAGACCGCTCCGGCAAAGCAGAAGGGGCCTGGGATTAGCCTCGGGTCGGAAAATCTAAAAAAAAGATAACAGCTCCGAGGATTTGGCCTTTTTTCTGAGATTCTAAAAACTGTGCTCAATGCGATGTTCAATACGGCCTATTCATGGAGCTTTTCTTTATATTGCTCTAGAGTTTTATAAGTCGCTGACTGGTCGCGGCAGAGCCCCCTTGTGGGGCTTTTTATTTTCTAGCTGCCGACCAAAAGAAGCTGATCTCAGCCTTAAGCTATAATTATGTCTTTCTGAATTCATGGGATCCCTATGGATTCCCTGGATAGACGGGATCCCTGTCATGCAACAGACGCGCCGGATCCCAGAAACATCCTGGTGGGTAGTCATTCAGTCCTTGACGGGCACCTTCTTTTCCAGCCACTGAGCCACTTGATCTGCCAGGTCAACTCCTTCCAACTGACAGAGTTCTCGCAGCATTGTTGGGCTGGTCACGTTCACTTCGGTTAGTCGTTCCCCGATAACATCGATCCCGACAAAATACAGCTTCTCCTGCCTGAGCACCGGCGCCAAAGCCCCGCAGAGAGCCCGTTCTTTTTCGGTAATCTTGGTTTTTTCCACTCGACCGCCGGCAGCAACATTGCCCCGAAAATCTCCCTCTCCAGGGATCCGATTGACGGCACCCAAAGGCTCTCCTTCCAGCAGCAAAATGCGTTTGTCTCCTGCCGCCGCCTGTGGCAAATACTCCTGCACCATCACAGGCAGCCGACCAAATTGGGTGCTCATTTCAATCAACGAGTTGAGGTTTGGATCCCCGGCATTGACCCTCAGGATCCCTTCCCCACCTTTGCCACCCAAAGGCTTGAGCACCGCCTGTCCTTCCTGTTCGACGAACTGACGCAGCAGGCGTTTGTTGCTGCTGACGCGGGTACGCGGGATCCACTCTTGAAATTGCAGGGCATAGAGCTTTTCGTTGGCCGAGCGGATCCCGGCAGGATGATTGAGCACCAGTGTGCGGCTGGGAGAGAGACGATCCAAAAGGTAAGTGGCATAGAGATAGGCCGCATCTACCGGCGGATCCTTGCGCATCCACACCGCCTGCATTTGGCTCAGGGGCAGCAGTTGCCGGTCTTTGACCTCATACCAGGGATCCGCCTTCAGATCCAACCGGATTTCCTCAAGGGATCCCCACGTTTCCCCTTGATCCCAGTAGAGATCCGCCAGGCCCAGGCAGAAAATGCGGTGCCCCCGTTTCTGCAGGGCTTCCATCAGGGCAATGCTGGTGTCATGGCCCACCTGCAACTGGGGCAACGGGTCAACAATGAAAGCTACCTGCATGGGAGGTGCGGTTCACTCACGAAAGGCTGCCCCGAGTATGCAACAAATCGGAGCCGATGGCTCTCCCCCGGTAGGCTGTTTCCACAAGAGAAGGCCCCCTCTGGAAAGCTCGATGCAGAGTTGTCTTTTTAATATCCTCTTAACCTCGACAGGCGACGCAAACGTTAGCTTGATAGGTGGAATCCCCAGTTGGCCCTCAGTTCTCGGCTGGGTTGACCGGATTTCTGGCCTAACTGTGAGGAATGCTCCATCTGTGAGTGCTCCCCCTTCTCAACCCTCAGAGCCGGTTCGCATTGAAACCACGCGGGACTTGCTGGAAGCCTTGCGTGAGGGGCGCTCCCTGGTGGGTGCCAACCTGGAGAATGCCTACCTCTCGCGGGGCCTGTTCGACCGCATTCAGATGCCCAAATCCAATTTGACGCGGGCTAGCCTGCGCTCGATCAGCCTGCAGCAAGCCGACCTACGTCTGTGCAACTTTCGCCGCGCTGAGCTAGAGCGGGCCAATTTTACCGCCTCAGATCTACGGGGATCCAGCTTTAGCCAGGCTCTGGGGGACTACAGCAACTTTACCGCCGCCAAACTGGACAAAAGCAGCTTTCAGGGGGGCCGTTTCAGCCATTCCATCTTTCGCGAAGCCAGCTTGGTGGCTGCTAATCTGGCGGAGGGGAACTTTTTTGCCGCCGACTTCCGCCAGGCCAACCTATCTCGCTGCAACCTCTCCCAGGCTGCCTTGGTGAGTTGCCAGCTTCAGTTTGCCAACCTAGAACAAGCCATTTTGGTGGGGGCCAACCTACGGGACGCTCAGATTGAAGATACGCTCTTCAGTGGAGCCGATTTTACCGATGCCAAGCTCTCCGATGAGACGCGCAAGCTCTTAATCGAGCGGGCCAGCGGCACCAACGAGCTTACCCAACGGGATACCCTCAACACCTTGCTGGCGGGATTGCAGCCCAAGTCGCGTAAGCTTTTTGGCTTGCTGTGAGGTTGGAGCTGTCAGACACAACTGGGCTGAGGAGAAAGCTCAAAACCGGTTGAGGTCGATCCCGGCTTCCCGGGCCATGGCTCCTATCCCTTTGGCCTTGAGAGTCTTCAAGGCTTTGGTGGAAAGGCGCAGACGAACAAACCGCTTACCCTCTTCCCACCAGATGCGCTTCCACTGCAAATTGACTTCCTGCAGGCGCTTGGTGCGCCGGTGGGAGTGGGAGATGGCAAAAGCGTTGTTGCGTTTCTTGTTGGTTAGTTGGCAGCGACGCGCCATGGGATCAAAGCAAACTCAGCCTAGCTATCGTAAGGCATCTTTTTGTTGGGCAGCAAGCTGAAGTTGACTTTGCAACTGGGCTAGCTCTGCCTTCAGTCGGTCAAAGGTTTGTTGGCAGTGGTTAACGCTTTTTAGGGGCAGCTCTTCATTTTTGGCAATGCAGGTCACCTGTACAGAGCCGTCGGCAGCCTGACGGGTGCGATCCACAAACACTTCCACCGTCACCAGTTTGGTGTGGGGATTTTTTCCGGGAGGCTCGCCGGCCACCCAATAATCAAGGCTGTTGTGGAGGATATTGAGTTGGCAGCGCTCCAAAACAGCGCGGATCGACTCGCTGAGCTGCTCGGCTGAGCCCACAAGCTGGGTAACGCAAGAGTATCGAGCCATAGAACAGGCAAGCCACCACGGTTATTCTACCATTAAGTTTTCGGCTCCTGCAGCCAAAGGCGAACCGGCAAAATTGCGCTCAAGAGTACTCTACACCGGCTCGGTTAGCCCTGCTGCGAGGAGGTGAATTACGTTAGAACATGAACAACTCCCAGGAGAGTTGCCATGTTTAGGGTCTCCTGTTTGGCTCATTCTCTTTTGCTACTGGGATCCCTTGGCCTGGGTTGGATAGGCGTGTCTTTTGCCCAAGCGCAGCCCTTTCAAGCGGGCGATTTGGACGGGGATGGCCGTTTGACGGTGCAGGATCTCAACCTGTTGGGGGCTTACTTGCGTGGAGAACGGGGACTGACCGACAACCAGATTCGAGCTGCCGATGTCGACCAGGATGGACGGATCACAGAAGCCGACTGGCAAGTGTTGCAGCAGCGCATTCAGGCAGCAACGGATGTGCCCACAGGACAGGTGCAGTTGGATTCCGCCTATTCGGGACAGGTGGTGGATCGGCTGACAGGGCAGCCCTTGGCCGGGGCGGAGGTGGCCATTCCGGGGGCGGGTATTTCGGTGCGCACCGATGCCCAGGGTCGGTTTCGCCTGCCAGGGCCGCTGCCGGCAGAAGAAATTTTGGTGGCGCGGCTGGAAAATTACTTGCCCTATTCCCAAAGTACAGGCAACGGTCAAGCCGGCGGGGATCGGCCTTGGCAACTGCAGTTGGAGCGCTGGGATCCCAACACAACTTTGGTACTGGAGGCGAATGTCATCCGCCTGGGGGATAACCAGTACTCACCGGAATCGGCTGCCGCCGGGCAATTTTTGGGCCCTGCCCGAGGGGTGGAGATGACCCGCTCTTTCACTTTGCAACGCCTGCCTTCGCGCCCACCGGTTTTGCGGATTGGATCCCTGATTGGGTTGGATACTGCCGCCGCCTATCGGGCCGGCCAATCCCGGATCCCCAGTGCCAACATGTCTCCCATGCAGGTCATCCTGAACGGAGTGGAAGTCGAACAGATTCACCTGGGGGGAGATAACCTACAGATTCCCCTGCCGCTGCAACCTCTGCGCCTGGGCCTGAACACTGTTACCCTGCGCACTGGCAAAACCCTGATTCAGCCCCCCATGGTCACCCGTGGTCCCCAAGTGCCGATCAGCATTCCCCTTTTCGGGGGATCCCTGCACATCTCGGTGCCGCTGGGAGGTGATACAGTCATCCGGCACGGTGGAGCCTGGGTGGATCATGACGATGTGCAGTTGGCCAATGTAACCATCGAGATCCCCAACTGAGCTTGCTCCGTCGGAGGTTCCTGCCCCTCAAAGCTGAGCACGGAGCCCGTCGGCTAAGAGGAACAAGTTTAAGCCCGCTTTCGATAACCGATCCGTTTGATACCAAGGGGAATGGGTGTGTCCAACGATTGGAAGCTCCCCCTTCCAACAGCCGGCATACTGCAGTTGCTGAATTGCTCCTCTTCGATGCCTCTGGGAGTTCTGGGCATCTCGATCTTCGAGAGGGATCCCTGAGGTGGCCCATGTGAGTGAGGTGAAATCCTGGCAACCGAGCAGATCGATAACCCAAACTGAGGAGAGCTAACTATGAGCATGAATAGGGCTTCTGCCTTCCCCTTAACCTGGCTGTGGACGGGATCCCTGGCCCTGGGGGTGACGGCCCTGGTGACCCGCCAAGTGATCTGGGGGCTCTTACCTTTGGCAGCAGCCTACCCTGCCATCCGCCGCCGCGAAGAACAGCTTGGCCAAGTTCTGGAACAGACCTGGACACAGCAGCAACAGACAGCAACCCAACTGGAGACCCTGCAAGCGCGTTTCGAGGTGCTGGACGCTCGGCTCACTGCTGAACCGTCCCTTCTGCAGCAGACCTTGGCTTCCCCGGCTGAAGCCATTCAAGAGCTCGAGCAGAAAGTAAAGGTTTTGGAGCCCATCTGGGTACAGCAGCAGCAGACGGCGGCCCAACTGGAAACATTACAAGGGCGGATCGACGCCCTCGAAGCTCGGCCCACGTCTCATCTGTCCGTGCGGCAACAGCTGGCCCCCATCACCCAGGCCATCCAGCAAATCCAGCAGCGGTTAAAAGCCGTGGAGCTGCGGTTGAATGCTCTGCCGGTATCCCAGCCCCAAGTGACTTTGGAGCAACTGGAGTTGGTGCAGGCGCAACTCCAACACCTGCAGCAGCTGGTGGCATCCCAGCCGAACCCTGCTTTTCCCCGCAAAGCCCTGGGGGTGTTCATCGACGCGGCCAATCTCCACGCCAGCGCCCAGCAGTGGGGATCCCATCTCGACTATCCCAGTCTGCTCAGCTGGCTGGCCCAGGGCAGATCCGAGATGGAAGTGCATGTCTACAGCGGGGTAGATCGCCACAACCTAGCTCAGCGTCGTTTCCTGCGGGAGTTGAGAAAACAGGGCTATCGGGTGGTCACCAAGCCGGTGGTGATCCACGCCGACGGCAGCCGCAAAGCCAATCTGGATGGGGAGCTGATCGTGGACTTGATGGCGATGCACTCCCACTACGAGACGGTGCTGCTGCTGAGTGGGGATGGAGATTTTGTGCCGGCCCTCAAGCATATCCGCCGCCAAGGCTGCCGGCTGGAGGTAGCCGCCTACAGGCCGAACACAAACCCGGCGTTAATTCGGATAGCCGACCAGTTCGTGGATTTGTGCGCTTGGCAGGGAACAGGAACGCTGGTGCCGCTGCCTGCAAAACAGACTCCGGCCACCGGCTAAACCTTGCCATCTCAGCACAGTTACATCGATCCCTGACTCCCCTCTCCCAAGGCAGGGAGAGGGGCTGGGGGTGA
>NZ_JANSHQ010000336.1:0-1043 GCF_047461715.1 Synechococcus sp. R8-2
GCGTCAGCGGTGCGGAGCACTAGCGCCTTCCCGCATCAGCGGGAGGTGGGGCTGACGGGATCGGATCCCCGCTACGGGCCGGAGGAGGTTGCCGCCCAGTTGGGGTTACACCCGGAGCAACCCAGGGCTTTGTTTACCTTTGGCGGGCTGGGGGTGCAGGGGTTTCCTTACGAGCGGCTCCAAGATTTTCCCGACTGGCAGTTTCTCACCTTTGATCCGGAAGCTCCCCCCTTGCCCAACTTGCGGGTTTTGGATGGGCGGGTGTGGCGACCGGTGGATGTGATGCCCCTCTGCCGCTGGGTGGTGTCCAAGCCGGGCTATGGCACTTTGGCGGAGGCCCTGCGCAGCCGCACGTCCATGGCCTGTGTCGTCCGCTCTGGGTTTGCCGAGTCACCGTTGCTGGTTGAGGGTTTGCGGCGCTATGGCTGGCATCGCATTCTCTCGCCAGAGGAGTTTTTTCAAGGATCCTGGGACTTTTTGCGGGATCCCGCCCACCCACCCCAGAGGCCGGATGGATTGGATCTGCAGGGGAATGAAACCCTGGCTGCTGCCTTAGAGGCATTCCTGCGGGGAAGGGATGCCGGGTAGCATAAAGGGCAGCTTCCTGCAGCGGATCCCATGGCCAGCAGCTCGACAGAATCTCTGCGGCAACTGTACGAAGAATTGCCCTACCCCAATGTGGCGATTGAGGCCTCGGGCCGCAACGCCATTGACGGGTTGTACCGCCTAAGTTTGACCACCGCCCAATACGCCCGCACCCGCGCCATTGTGCCCAGCGAAGGCGCTCTCATTTTGAATGCCGGCTGCGGCTCGGGCTGGGAAACGTTGATCTTGGCGGAGGCCAATCCGGGGGCGCGGCTGGTGGTGTGCGACCTGTCGGCAGAGTCGGTACGGGTGACGGAGCGACGCTTGCGCTACCACGGTTTCGGAGAGGTGGAGTTGTATGTTCTCGACCTGTTGGATATCGAACAGTTGGGGTTGGAATTTGATTTCATCAGCCTCAACGATGTGCTCTATCTGCTGGACGATCCGGTGGCGGGGCT
>NZ_JANSHQ010000337.1:0-830 GCF_047461715.1 Synechococcus sp. R8-2
GTTAGCGGGACGGAGTCCTTGGCCAGTTGCACTTGGGTGATGGCCACCCGACCGGAGAAGCAGATGTCGGTATCGGTTTGGGGATCCCGAGCGCGCTCCGCATAGCGGCCCTGATAGCGAAACCACAGCGACTCTGCCCCATTTCCCTCGGCTTCCACCGCATAATCGAGCGGCAGGGGTTGGGTGCAGAGGGGACAATAGACCCGCTCCGGCAGAGGGGATCCGGCGGGCAAGTGAGGCAGGTTCACATTCCAAAACGCCCCCCTGGGCAGGGGTTGTTCCATCAGCTCCGCCAAGATTTCCCGCGTCCACCGCTGGGCCTGCTCCCAGTCGATGGGTTGGCCCCCTGCTCGGTATTGGGAAATGGCAATTCCCGGGATCCCGCGCATCGCTGCTTCCCGTACCGCCGCCACCGTTCCCGACAGATACACATCCGATCCGAGGTTTCCCCCCTCGTTGATACCGGAAAGCACCCAATCCACCGCTGGGGCCAGCTTGAATAGGGCCACCCGCACACAGTCGGCAGGGGATCCCTCGACGGCAAAGGTGCGCTCGCCGCGGGCCAAGGCTCGAAAAGGTCGCCCCGTCGTCACCTGGTGGCTGCAGCCGGAAATCTGCTGGTGGGGGGCCACAATCCAACAGTGTTCTTCCGGGATGAGAGAGTTGAGGGCCAACTTGAGGTTGGCCAGCCCGGCAGCCTCGATGCCGTCATCGTTGGTCAGCAATACCTTCATTCCTACTTTTCCCTTCTGCCGGCAACTTCTTGGGTGAGTCCCAGTGGCAAATCTGGAGATCTTGGGTGCAAAAGCGATGGGGATCCCGTTCTTCTT
>NZ_JANSHQ010000338.1:0-1883 GCF_047461715.1 Synechococcus sp. R8-2
CCGTCCCGCTTACGCGATCGGGAGCGGTGGTGGTGCTGGAGGGAGCCGAAACCTTGGCGGAAAGCGCTGCCAATGCTTTGTTGAAAACCCTGGAGGAGCCAGGCCCAGCCCATATTATACTCATCGCCCCCCAGGCGGCCTCGCTGTTGCCGACGCTGTTGTCCCGCTGCCAGATGGTGCCTTTTCGCCGCCTCAGCCCAGAAGAGGTCGACCGGGTGCTGAGTGGGTTGGGTTGCCCAGATCTGGCAGGGATCCCTCGATCCGAGCTGATTGCCTTGGCCCAGGGCAGCCCCGGCTTGGCCTTGCTGGCCCACCAGCACCTGCAGCAGATCCCGCCGTCGCTCCTTGAGGAACTCAAACGTTGGCCCTGGCACTCTTCTCTCCAGCAGGCATTGGAATTGGGCAGAGGGGTGGCCAGTTTGGAGCTGCCGGCACAACTGTGGCTGATCGATTATTTGCAGCAGCATTTTTGGGCGCAGGGATCCCGTCAGCCGTTTGCGCCAGGGGTGCAGAGCGCCATCCGGCAGTTGGAACGTATTCGCCAACACCTGTTGCAACTGGTGCAGCCCCGTCTCTGTTGGGAGGTCAACCTTGCCAGCATTAGCCCGGGTGGGTGATGTGGTAGCTGCCGTCGGCTTGTACCCAGGCGATCTCCGGGATCCGACATTGGCGGGCATAGGCTTCGATCTCTTCAGGGGCCCGATCCAGCAATTCCAGCTCCACCGCCTCCGTTCGCGTCAGCGGTGCGGTGCACTCTTCTCGCCAGCGGGCGGCCAAGGCCAGCGCCGCCGGGATCCCTGCCGGCACCAGGGGCACCACCAACCGTTTGCAGCCCATCTCCTCGGTTTGGGGATCGGGGGGCAAGAGCCGCAGCAGCGTATCCGGCAGAAGGGTAAAGCCGATCCCCGGCTGTTCGACCTGCTGAGGGCTGTAGAGAGCATGCAGCCGGTCGTAGCGCCCCCCCAGAGCAATGACCTCCCCGCTCGCCACTGCCTGAAAAACGATACCGGTGTAGTAGGCCAGGGTTTGCAACAAGCTCAGATCCAGCACCACCCGCACCCCGTGTTCCTCCAGCACCTGGCAGAGCTGCCGCAGATCCCGCAGCCGCTCAGGCGGCACAGGCAACTGAGCCAGGTCAGAAAGAACTGAGCCGGGCTGTCCCCGCAGCCCCAGAATCTGCAAGCCAATTTGGCGGGCGGCTTCCGGCAGAGGGGCCGATTCCAGGTAAACGTAGTCGAGCTGGGCAATGGCACGGCGCACTGCCGCTTGAGCCGTGGGGGCAACGGCGCTGAGCAAACTCTCGGTGAGGCTGACATCTCCCAGCAGCAGCGTCCAGGCGGCCTCCGTCCCGTTTACACAAGAAGAGATGCCGATCGAGCGAATGCAATCGGCCAGCAGCAGCAGAATCTCGGCATCTGCCAGCCATCCCCCTGCCCCGATCAGCTCCACTCCGGACTGAAAAAACTCCTGGCTACTGTAGGATCCCTCCTCCCGCCGGCTGTTGCGAAAAACGCTGCCGTGGTAGTAGAGCCGCAACGGCAAAGGCCCACCGGCTAGACGGGTGGCTGCCGCCCGCACAATGGAAGCAGTGAACTCGGGGCGCAGCCCCAGCATCGTCCCTTCGCCATCCCGCAGTTGCAGCACCGACTCAGCGCGGATGGATCCCCCCGCCAGCAGCGTTTCCAGCCGCTCTAGGGTGGGAGTGATGATGCGCTGGTAGCCATGGCGCCGGAAAACCCGGGTCAGCTGAGCCTCCAGCTTCTCCCGCCGTTGTACTTCCCGCGGCAGGAGATCCCGGGCACCGCTGGGGGGGCGCAGACTGCTGGAGACGGTGGAACTGGCCTCAGGGCGGGGATCCCAAAAGTGCTCCGCACCGCTACCGC
>NZ_JANSHQ010000339.1:0-678 GCF_047461715.1 Synechococcus sp. R8-2
CAGCGTTGCGGAGCAATAACAGCTGGCAGCAAGGGAGAGCTAGAGCCGTTCCACCAGACGGGTGGAGCCCGACTGGGCGGCGACCCATCCCCCGGGCGCGCCATCTCGCTCAATGCGCAGCCAGACGGGCACCTGTCCCTCCCCAGCCTGCACCTCCACCACCCGCAGCAGGGCTTGGCGTGGGGCTGTCCCGACAATGGCTCCCGTCAGGCTGGGTTGCTGGCGAATGTTGAGGCCATCGTTGGAGACCACCCGCACCTGTTGTACTCCTTGCCACTCCGCCAGAGGGCCGGTTAGCTCAGGCGGGGGAGTGAGTTCCGTCTGGCCGGGATTGTCGTTCGCGGAGGCGTCGCGTAGCGATATGTCAACCGGCGGCTGCTCAATTTGCACCTGGGGTTGCTCCAGCGGTGGTGCCGGCGGCGGCGTGAAGAGGCCCCGCAACATTTGCCAGATGACCAGCAGGGAGAGAATGCCCACACCGACCACCCCGGCCATTCGCGCCAGCGGTGCGGAGCCCAAACGAACGCCAGCGGGAAAGGTAGGACGCTTACGGCCCCCCAAGCGGCTGCGGCGGTAACGCTCCACATCCTGCAAACCGATCGCGCCAGCGGACCTTAGGCCCTGGGCTCCGTCCCCCTGAGGGGAACGGTCTTGGGCGCGTTCGCGACAGCGGTGCGG
>NZ_JANSHQ010000340.1:0-1504 GCF_047461715.1 Synechococcus sp. R8-2
GCGACAGCGGTGCGGAGCACTAGAACTCTCATCCGCAAGAGCAGAGACGCCCGCCTTGGGGGTGCTCCGGTAGGAGGGCAAATCCGAGAGGCGCGGGGGTTCTGGCGGGGGCATCACTCCTCCCCGTTGCCAAGGGGCGGGTGGGCGCTGCAATTCTTGGGTTGGATTAGGGGGGCGCACGCCACCCACCACGGCAGGCAAATGAGGTGGGGGATGGGGGACTTGGGGAGAGAGCATCCCCGCCGGCGGATCCTCGCGGCGGGGCATTTCGTCCAGGTAAGCTTGTACTTGGGGGTTGTCGAAGTAGGCTTGCAACGTCACTTGGGCGGCTTCCAGACCGCGGAACTCCGGGAACACCTCCTCCTGAAACCATTTTTCTGTGAAGCGGCACAGACCCGGCAGATGGTCGGGAGAACCGGCGGAGTGTTCTTCGATAAACTGCAAGGCCTCTACTTCTTGGGTGGAGCGCAGATGGGCGAGCGCGTCTTCGGTCTGCCCCAGCAACAGACTACAGATGGCCTGCTCCAGATGCACATCCTGCCGCTGCGCCAGACGAGCCAGGTAGCCGCGAGCACGCCGCACCAGAGCCGGGCGGTTTTCCAGATAACCTGCCGCCAGCAACACCTGCACGGCCAGGTAGGCGGCTACCATCGAGGGACGCTCAGCCTCCTGCTCGAACAGCTCTTGCTGTTCTTTGAGGGTGAGGTGGCGACGTACCCGTTGGATAAAGCGCAGGAAATCTTCGGTGCTGAGGCCAGAGCCATCTTGCCCCATCCCCTCGATGCCGCCCCGTTCGTCCAGCATGGCTTTGAGGAGAGCCAGTCCCTGCTGTCGCTCCCCGTTCCCATCAGCGGTGTGTCTTCCAGCTTGGGCGGGAGCACTTTGGCTGAGGAGTTGCAAAATGCGATAGGGACGCAGCTTGCCCAAATCGATACGGATCTCCGCTTGCATCTGCGGAAAGGCCTGATACTCCTCCAGCTCCGCCAAGCCCGCCTGTAGGGAACGCGCCGCCTCTTCATAGGATCCCTGTTGCCAGGCTTCTCGACCCAGTTCCAGACGAGCGATGGCCCGCGCCAAGATGGCATCGGAACGAGCAGGGTGGCCCTGCTCCAGCATATGTTGAGCCAAGTCCAAGGCAGCTTGGTATTCTCCGGCTTCGCAATACAAGCACAGCACTCCCGGTAGGTGCGCCTCCTCCACCGTCAAGGTGGGATCCGTTGGCATGAGGTGTTCGTCGTAGTTTCGCCGTGCCTCAGGGTTCAGCAGCACAGAAGCCGCCTCTTGGATCATCTGGGCGCGAGCTTCCACAGCCTGTGGCGAGAACCCCGACAGCCAGGAGCGCTCGCCCGGCTTGAGATCGATTCGCTCCCGGTATGCCTGCTCAATCTGATGCTCATCTGCCCGTGCCGACAGCATCAAAACCCGATAATAGTCGAGGGGCACCCGCACCGTCATGGTTTTTGTCCGCGCTCTCCTGTTCGTGCCAGCGGGACGGAGTCCTTGG
>NZ_JANSHQ010000341.1:0-2160 GCF_047461715.1 Synechococcus sp. R8-2
TTCAGGCCGGGGAGGATGTCAACACAGCTTGCCCTCAGGGTCAGCACAGGTGAGAATAAAAAAACAGAGAAGCCATCCTCAAGCTCATTTTTGTCTGCCTGTGAATCCTGTTCGCACCCTCTCCGCCACCAAAGCGGCCTTTTTCAGCGCCTACCCTCGCCCGATCAACGCCGTCTATCGCCGGGTGGTGGAGGAGTTGTTGGTGGAGCTGCACCTGACCACCGTCAACAGCACCTTCGTCTACGATCCGTTTTTTGCCTTGGGGCTGGTCACCCTCTACGACGGGCTGATGGAAGCCTATCACCCCCCTGAGCAGCGAGAAGCCATTTTCAACGCCCTCTGTAAGGCTCTGCACCTCAAGCCGGAGGTGTTGCGCAAGAATGCCCGCGATCTGCTGGAGTTGATGGGAAGCGGGGATCCCCGTCAAAGACTTGATCTCCTCTGTCTCAAGCCAGAGGCGGAAGATGTGGGTGGGTTGAAAGCCATTTTGGAGCGCATGACTCAGCCGCCCTACGCCTACAGCCGGGTCTTGGCTGTTGGCCTTTACACAGCCTATGAAGTTGTGGCCAAGTCCCTTTACGAAGAACCAGAAGAACGCACCCGCCGCTTTTTGGAGAATGTGGTGAGCAAGCTGCCCTTTTCAACAGAGCGGGTGAGAAAAGATCTGGAGCTCTATCGCAGCAGTTTGGATCGCATGAAGCAGGCGCGGGCTGTGGTCGAGGAGATGGTAAAAGCCGCCCGGCGTCAGCAGGAACGCCGCCAATCGGCCGCCTCTTTGCCCGAGACTTCCCTCGGCGACCCAAGCAAGCCTGGCAGCTAAACCCCGGCCCTAAGCCAGATACTGAGCCCAAGTTTCCACCACCTCGGGGGATCCATACCAGCGCCGTCCACCCCGACCGGAATGGTAGCAGTTGGGCAGAGTGAGGTTAACAGCCCCCTGCAGGTGGGCAGCCTCGATGGGGGTAATGCCATCGCCCCACAATTCCCCCTGTCCAGCCGTGAGCCAATAGCTGTTGTAGGCCAGCCAAGCCAGATAATGCTCCTGTCGCCACAGGGATCCCAGACTCAACCTCTGCCCCTGGATGACCCTGCCGGCCACGCACACATATTTGACCTCGGGCCAAAAGGCCCCCGGATAGTGGGTGTTGACAAAGTCCAAATTGCGCTTCGTCCAGCGCTCCCGGCTGGTGTGGGGGGATCCCAAGCTAATCAGCGCAGCGACCTGCTCCCGCCCCTGCCACACCTGTCCCCCATAGGGCACGGATCCCAGGTAGATGCGGGCAATCCAGCCGCCGGCGGAGTGGGCCACCAGGTTAACTCGGTCAACCCCAAACTCAGCGCAGGTCTTTTGGATGGTCTCTCGAAGGGCCCACAGGATGGGAGTGACAGGCCTTCCCCCCAGCGTGGGAAACCAACTGCGCACCTGCAACGGCACCACCCGTGCCGCATAGCCGCGGGCTTCCAGCTCTTGGCGCAGGGGCTCATACTCCGACGCACCCGCCAGATAACCGGGCAAAATCACCACAGGGGCCATACGCTAGCGGGGATACCAGAACATGCCTTTGATCCCCTCAGGGTCGGCGGTGAAGCCCAGCCGTTCGTAAAAGCTGACCACTCCCTGATCGGCAAAAAGGGTGATGTTGCTGATGTCTCGGGCGCGCAGCTCGTGGATCACCTTTTCCATCAGCCGCTTGCCCAGACCCCTACCCTGGAAATCGGGATGAACCACCACATCCCAAATGGTGGCATTGAAAGCGTGGTCGGACGTTGCCCGGGCAAAGCCGATGAGGCGACGGTAGCTGCCCCGCTGCTGCCACATCGACACCACCAAAAAGCTGTGCTGCAGGGCTTTTCTCACCTTGTGAATGGGGCGACGCGACCACCCCACCGCATCGCAGAGCTCCTCTAGCTCGTACAGATCCAAGTTGGGATCCAAGCTGAAGAGGATTGTCTCCCCTCGTACCACCACCGTTTCCTGGCGACGGTCGGCCCTAGCTGTTTGCGCCGGCTCTTTGGTTGTAGCAGCTCCTGCTGACCCGAACAGGCCCTTCCAAAAACTCATGTGAATCGCTGCCGAGTGAAAGCTCACCCCTACTTTGGGTGAGCGTGTCCTCAGTATAGCCAGGATCGGTGGCGGAATTGTTTCCAATTTCTAGGGAT
>NZ_JANSHQ010000342.1:0-3899 GCF_047461715.1 Synechococcus sp. R8-2
GGGGAGATTTGTATCCTAGAGAGCCAAAGTCAACTGGGATCCAAGCTATTCTGAGGGTGAATCACTCCTACTCACCTTCTTCTCATGATCAGTCCTGCTCTCAGCTCCGATACAGCACTGCGCACGCAAGCAGTTTGGAAGCCATTGCGGCAGGCCATTGTGGAAAGCTCGGGTTTTCGGGGATGGCTCCAGGGCCGGGAGTTGCCCACTCAGGAAGCAGAGCTGGATCAACTGGTGCATAGCTACCTCGAGCAAACCTTGTCTCACCTGGCCTATTAGGATCCCCAGAGTCCCAGCCAGAGGGGCAAGGTCAGCAAGGCGGCTAAGTACCCCACGGCCAAGGCAGTTACGGTAATTTCCCGGTCCAAGTCGTATTCTTCCGTGAGCACCAGGGTGGCGATGGCGGGGGGCATACCGCTCTGCAGGACCAGCACCAGCTTGGCCAGAGGCGGGTAGGGGGTGAAGGCAAGGCCGATTCCCACCAAGAGCGGCACAATCACAATTTTGATCAAGAGGGCCACTCCGGCGGCAAGAAAGGATCCCCAGCGCTTCACCTGGGCCAATCGCATCCCCAGGATCATCAAGCTGAGCGGGATCATGCTCCAGGCAAAAGCCGCCAACCCTTGAGAGAGCCAACCCGGCAGGGGTTCGCGGGTCAGCAGTAGGCCCATAGCAAAAGACCAAAGAGCAGGGGTGCGCAAAATGTGGAGGCCCACCTGCCAAGGTTGGGCATGGGAACTGCCGTGGCGGCTGGCCACCCACACGCCAAACCCGTAGGCCATGAACAGAGTGCCCAGCAGATCATAGAACAGGGCCCAGCCAAAGTAAGCCCTTCCGGCCACAGCCAGACAGATGGGATAGCCCAAATACCCGGTGTTCCCCAGGGTGGCGGTCAGGTGAAAGCTGCCCTGCTGTGCGCTGCTCCAACAGTTGGGGACATCCCCCACACCACGGCGCTGCCACCACAGCCAAGCGCTGGTCAAGGCAAACCCCAGCCCCACCGACAGCCAGCAGATCAGGGGAGCAACCCAGATTTGACCCGACAGATCCACTCCCTGCATAAACCCAACAATGCTGAGGGGCACTCCCACCCAAAACATGAATCGCCCCAAGGCGTGGGGATCCAGCCAACGATTCCAGCCGCCGGGCAGCCCCTTCTGGAGAGCAAACCCCAGCAGCGTCCAGCCCAGCAAGGGAGGATAAACCTGAAAAAGGGTGTTGAGCACGCTCAAGAGGGAGAGGGAAGGGATCCCTAGGCAGGGATCCGCCGAGGTTCTTCACGCAGGGCGAAGATGCGTTGAATCACCTCTTCAACAACGCGGTCTGGGGTAGAGGCACCGGAGGTAATGCCGATTTGCACCGGCCCATCGGGTAGCCACCCTTCGGTAACCGTCGGGTCTTGGTGAAGAGGCTTGTGACGGATGCGGTTGTTGGGTTGGATGCAGTCGGGGCCATCGATGTGGAAGGAAGGCAAGCCCTTGGCCAGGGCAATTTCCTGCAGGTGGGTGGTATTCGAGGAATTAAACCCCCCGATCACCACCACCACATCCAAAGGCTGCTCGAGCAGCTCGAACATGGCATCCTGCCGCTCTTGGGTGGCATTGCAGATGGTGTTGAAGCTCATGAAGTGATTGTCCAACTCCTGGGGGCCATATTTGCGCAGCATGGTGGTCTCAAAGAGCTTAGCAATGGCGCGGGTCTCCCCCTCTAGCATGGTGGTTTGGTTGGCGATGCCGATCCGCTCCAGATCGCGATCCGGATCAAAACCGGGGGAAGTGGCCTTGCCAAAGCGCCGCCGAAATTCTGCCGCATCTCCGCCTTGCAAAATGTAGCGAGCGACCCATTCTGCTTCTTCCAGGTTCAGCACCACCAGATATTTTTCGGCAAAGGAGCTGGTGGCTACGGTTTCCTCGTGGTTGTACTTGCCGTGGATCACAGAGGTGAATTGAGCCGCGCGGTGCTTGTCCACTTGGTTCCACACGCGGGAAACCCAGGGGCAGGTGGTATCGACAATCTCATTGCCCTGCGACCGAAAAAACGCCATTTCCGATGCACTTGCCCCAAAAGCAGGCCAAATCACCACATCTTGGGGCCGGATCTGAGAGAAGTCCTTCTTGCCGTCTGGGCCTTTCTCCACAAAGCGGATCCCCATCTCCTTCAGGTGCTGGTTTACCAGAGGGTTGTGGATGATCTCGTTGGTGATCCACAGTTGCCGATCCGGAAAGCGTCGCCGCGCTTCATAGGCATATTCCACCGCCCGTTCCACGCCCCAGCAAAAGCCAAAGGCCCTGGCCAGGTGAATGGTAATGTCGCCCCGCTGATAGCGGTAGGACTGGGCACGGATTTGCTCCACAAGGGGGCTTTTGTAGGTGGTTTGCAGCTCCAGTTGAGCCTGATCCTTGTGTTCTTCAAATCCCTTGGCAAAGTAGGTGCTGGATCCGCGCAGGGCTTTGCGCAGGGCCCGTGGGTCTTGGGGAGAGGGATCCGGGGAAGTGGGTTGGGAATGAGGCATGGTTACGGTTGGAGATACGCACTGCTCAAGCAGACGGCGAAGGGATCCTTTCTCAGCTTACGCCCAGTCTCGCATCGGTGGGCCATTCCAGCATGCTTTCCCTAGGGCCAGCGACAAGATTGTCAAGTCAACTATAGAATTGCAGGTAGAATTGCAGGGGATCGAAGCTGTTGAGCCAAAGCCAGAAAGCAGAGGGATCCCTTTGGGAATTGGCCGTCATTGGGGCGGTTGATCCTGCATTTCCAGTTGGCGCACCCGCTCTTGTAATTGGCGGGCGGTGGCAGAAAAGCTGCGCCCAGGCCAGAGGAGAGAGCCCAGCCCCACCGTCAACAGGCCCAAGCCGACAGCCGCGGCGATGAGAAATCCCAAAGGCAGCTCCACCGAGCGCCACATTAAGAAATGTACGGTCAGGGTGGTGGGGTTTTGCCCGGCCAGGACTGCCACTCCCAAAGCCAGCAGCAGTGTCAAGACCAAGTTGAACAGCAGCAACATCAGGGATCCCGTCGCAACAGTTCCATTCTGCCTTGTCTGCTAGGGGGGTGGCTCAAGCCCGCACACTCCCGTCGGGTAGGGTGGCTCCGCTGAGGTCAGCGCCGGTCAGCACTGCTCCGCCGATTTTTGCCCCGCTTAGATCGGATCCCTGCAGTTGTGCACGGGTTAGCTTGGCTTCCCAAAGGTAGGCACCGTGCAAGTTGGCTTCCCGCAAGTCGGCAAAGCTGAGATCCGCGCCGATCAAGTTGGCTTCCCAAAGATTGGCCCCGCGGAGGTTGGCCCCCATCAAGTTGGCCGAGCTGAGATCGGCGCCGCGCAAATCGGCTTCCTGCAGGTTAATGCCACTCAGCTTGCCAAAGGAGAGGTTGGCCCCTCTCAGATTCACCCCTTGCAAGTTGGAGCGCACCAAGTCCACCCCCACCAGGTTGGATTCTTGAAAGTTGCGCTCGCCAGAGGCATATTCTGTCAGCAGCTCGTCAGCAGTTGTCACTCGGGGCATGGCCGGATACTGCCATCCGTGCGTTAAGCTTAACAATTTCTGGCTGCTCAACGGGGTACTGATGACCGCTCCGAAAGACCTACGAAACGCTAACAAACACTTCCAGAGTGTTCAGTGCCTGTCGCGTCTCTGCTTTCTTCCTGCTTCCACGACTCGTGACTGGTAGTAAGCTTCAGGCTTACCACCCCGCCAGAGGAATCTCCACAGGCGTCTCTTTCCCCAGAGCTTGGGGTAGTTGAGCGCTTTAAGTAGCACTCAAAATACCACCGCACCAGGTTCAGCGCTGCATTGCGGTCGCGGTCTATCCCCAGACCACAACACGGGCAGCGAAATACCCGCTCGCTGAGTGGCATCTTCTGTTTGTGGCCACACCGTGAACACAGTTGGCTGGACGGA
>NZ_JANSHQ010000343.1:0-1193 GCF_047461715.1 Synechococcus sp. R8-2
CTCCCTTCGCCGGCCTCTGCAGCAGCAACCCTTGAGGAGCCTGAGATCGCGATGAGAGCCAAGGCCATCTCTCCCCAGCCAGCCTCTGCTTTTGGAGAAGTGGTGGAGGCCGACACCACAACCTTTGTGGCCCAGTGCTTCGAGCCGGAACGCCTGACCTTCCCGCCCATGCCTGCTCTCGGCAGTTGGACGCGCTCCCAAGACGAAGAGACCGGCAACCTAATCTATGGGGTGGTTTGCTATGCCGCCATCGCCCCCATCGACACCGTCCACCGCGCCAGGGCTTTGGGCCTCTCCCCTCAGGAGCTGCGGGAGCAACAGCCCCAAATTTTTGCCATGTTGCGCACCGATTTCCGCGCGGCCATTGTCGGCTTTGTCAGCGGGGGACGAGTCTACCAGTACTTGCCGCCACGGCCTCCCCAGATTCACCAGCCGGTTTATCTCTGCTCCGATACGGAAGTGAGGGAGTTCTGCCGCTCTTTCGAGTTTTTGCGCACCCTGCTACGGGTCAACGGGATCCCAACCGATGAGCTGGTGGCTGCCGTGATTCGCCAAACTTACCGAATCCTGAACCGGGATCGCAACTGGCTTTTACAGGCAGGTCGGCAGTTGAGCTGTCTGTTGCGGGGTGATTATGAGCATCTCAGCGCAATTTTACGAAAGATTGAAGCCTAAGCGAAGAAATATTGAGAATGGCCTTGGATCCTTCTTGAGTCAGGTCGGGGGGTGATAATCTGAGGCCGTTTCCTAATGAAGTTTATTCCTTTTGTATCCTCTTTCTGCTGTAAAAATGTTTAACAAATTCAATCCTTCTGACAAACCCTCCAAAGGCAATTGGGCAGGTCGTACCTTTTCTGCAGCTGCGGGCGCTTCGGTGGCAGCCGGTGTTTGCATTGCCCACGGTCAGCCGGCTTATGTGTCGCTGTTGGTGGCCTGTTGCGCGACGGTGTTTACCCTCGTTTTGGATGAAATGGGCTGGATCTAGGCTCGGTTTCAACTTCAGCTTTGGTTTTGCTGCATAAGAAGCCGCTCTAAAGCAGAGACTAACCAATCCAATAGGGATCCCTGGCCCTCTGGGTTTGCTGCTTGCGTGAAAGGATCCCTTTGCTGGGTTGGCAACATGCAGCCTTACTTTACCCTGCTTCGCGGGCTGCCCGCACCAACAATCCTGCTGTGATCAGCCCTGCCAGAAT
>NZ_JANSHQ010000344.1:0-1085 GCF_047461715.1 Synechococcus sp. R8-2
TCCTGCGATTTCTAGCTGACGCAACCAAGAGCAGCTACAGCCTCAAGCAGCAAAATGAATGCGCAGGTAGTCTTCTTCCATCTTGGCGCGGGCCGGGGTCATGGCCGCTAAAGTCTGGGGCAGAACCAAGTTGCGGCGGTGGTTGCCGATGCGGATGTTCAGCTCATCCCCGGTTTTGGTCAATTCCACCTGCTCTTTCGGGATCCCGGGCAAGTAAAGATCCAGCCGGTACTGGCCGTTGTCGGTTACCACATTCAGGGTTTGCTCGGCATAGAGCACGTCCGCCGGGTTGCGATCCCCCCAGAGGTCTTTTTTCAGGCGGGCTAGGGCGTCCCATCCCACCAACTCCTCGGAGTACAGCGGGATCTCGAAGACCGGCAGGGGGGCAAAGTTTTCGTGGATTTCCTGGCGATATTTCTGTTGGGCTGCCTTCCAGGCGGCAAAGTAGGGATCCACCACTCCATCGGGCAAGATGCGGTTGGCAATCACCAAATCGGTGGCCACCCCGTAAAGGCTGAGGTAGGCGTGGGCCCGCAGCGATTCTTTGATCACCATCTTTTCGGGGTTAGTGACCAGCCGCACTGAGGTGATGCGGTTGTTGGTGAGGATGCGCTCCAGCCGCTCAATCTTCTGATAGAACTCATAAGGAGCATCCAGCACCTGGTCATTGGGCAGCGGGATCCCGGTCAGCCCCTTCACAATCGGCTCGGCAATAGGACGCAGCATTTGCGCCAGCCCCTGCAGGGGTTTGTAGAACCTGCGCATGTACCAGCCAGAAACATCCGGCAGGCTCAAGAGGCGCAGGGCCGTGCCTGTAGGGGCCGAGTCGATGATCAACACATCGAACTTGCCTTCGTCGTAATGGCGATTCACCCGCACTAGGGCAAAGATCTCATCCATCCCTGGCAAAATCGCCAGCTCCTGTGCCTGCACCCCATCTAGCCCTCGCGCCTGCAACACCTGGGTAATGTAGGTTTTGACGGATCCCCAATTCAGCTCCAGTTCGTTGAGGGCGTCCAGCTCCGCCCCCCAAAGGTTAGGTTTGACCTCGACCGGCTCATGGCCCAAGGGCTGATCGAAGCTAT
>NZ_JANSHQ010000345.1:0-5800 GCF_047461715.1 Synechococcus sp. R8-2
CATCTTTGGTGGCCTGCCGCTGGGCATCGGTAAAATAGGCGGGAACGGTGATCACGGCTTGGGTCACCGGCTCCCCCAGATAGGCCTCCGCATCGGCCTTCAGCTTTTGCAGGATCATGGCGGAGATCTCCTGCGGAGTGTAGGCGCGATCTTGCACCGCCACTTCCACCATGTTGTCTCGACCCGGGATGACTTTGTAGGGAACCCGCCTCCGCTCATCTTCGGTCTCGGCAAAGGTGCGGCCAATGAAGCGTTTGATGCTGAAGATGGTGTTTTCAGCATTGGTAACCGCCTGGCGCTTGGCCAGTTGGCCCACCAAGCGGGTGTTGTTCTTGGCGAAGCCGACAATGCTGGGGGTGGTGCGCCCTCCCTCGGCGTTGGTGATCACAACGGGCTGACCACCTTCCAAAACCGCCACGCAACTGTTGGTGGTTCCCAGGTCAATCCCGATGACTTTACCCATAGCCCCCTCTTCCCGTGCGCCAAGTCTCAACCCAAGAACGCGATTCCACGGATCTTAAAAGCATTCTGCCCAGAATCCCGCAGAAACCTTCAGACGTTGCTTTCGTCTCCGTAGCTTTACTGTAGCGTTTCTGAGACTGCTCTGGCTCTGTTTGTCAAGGTTCAAGTGAGCAAGTTCGGCTAGGAAGGTTGGGGGTTTTGGGGAGAGGCGGGCGTGTTTTCCGGACCAGCTTCGATGGTGGCTTGGGCTGGGGGGGATGGTTCAGAGCTGGGGCTGCCCGCCGAGACGGCCACCATGGCATGACGGATCACCAAGTCCCCCAGCTTGTAACCTGGCTGATATTCGGCGGCTACCACATCTTCAGGATAGTCTGGGCTGGGCTGACGGGCTATGGCTTCGTGCAGGTTGGGGTCGAAGGGCTGGCCCACCGATTTCATGCGGGAGACGCCCATCTTCTTCAGGCATTCCACCAGCAGGCGGTAGACGCTCTGGTAGCTGTTGTGCAACTCCCGCTCGCGGTCGGTTTCCAGCTTCAGCTGCTGCTGAGCCCGCTCAAAGCTGTCCACAACAGGCAAGATCTCCAGCACAAATTTCTGCCGTTCTTTTTGGCTGAACTCTTCTTTTTCCCGCTGGGTACGCCGCCGGTAGTTTTCAAAATCGGCGTAGAGGCGCAGGTAGGCGTCTTCTTTCTCTTTGAGTTGCTGGCGGACAACTTCCAACTCGTGCTGGAGCTGCTTGAGAGCTTCACCGGGATCTGGAGAAGGCTCAGCTGCGGTTTCTCCGGAGGAGGTACCGGCTTCTGCTTCGCTATCTTCCAAAATCAGCTTCTCCAGCTCTGCCTCTACGTCGATCTCTTCTTCCTGTAGTTCAGGATAGGTATCTTCTGGGGCCATCGGTTGCTTCTCTTCGGCAGTCATGGGCGATGTCGGCAAGTGTTAGCAATGAGCAGTGACTCGGATATCCCCAGTTTGGCAGTTTCAAAACCGCCGCTGCACTCAGCCAAACCAGGCTCTGTGTTGATCGTATTCTACCGGGTTCTCTTTCAGCCAGTTGAAGTCAATATCTTTTCTTTCCTAGCCGACCAGCAGATGTTCCCGTGGCCGGCCCAGGCAATCGGGGAAGTAGATCTTGGCCAAGTCGGGGATTAGGCGCCAGTTGGGGCTGTAGATGGGTTGAATGGGGGAGTGGGTGTGAATATAGTAGACCAGAAAGTCGCGGATGCTATCGGCTGAGATCCACAGGGTTTGGGCTTCTTGGAACATGCTGTAACCGCCGCCGCCGCCGGCTCGGTAGTGGTTAATGGCCAGGCGAAAGGTCTGTGCTGGTTCCACCGGCTGTCCGCGGAATTGTAAGGTCACCAGGCGCTTTCCTACGGGGCGGGTGAGATCGAAGCAGTAGTCGATGCCGTGGTAGAGGTCGAAGGTGTAGCCGCGGGCTTCGGGGGCCACGACGGCAGCAGGATCGGCGGGAAGGTGATTGGGATCCAACTGGCGAAAATAGCCGGCGGTCTGTTCTAGGGCGCGCCGCAGAATATCTCCGGTGATCTCCAAAACGCAGAGGGTGTTGTCGTAGACGGTGAGGCTGTAGGCATCTTGCAGGGAGATGGGGCCTGCCGACAGGCCGGCGCTGCTGCAGATGTTGACCAGGGAGAGCTCTGCGGGGAATCCTGCCTCCCGCACTGCTTGCAATTGGGCCTGATGGAGCAGCTCTGCCAGAGGGTTGGCCCCCAGACGGGCTGCCAGACCGCCGCTATAGGCAGAACGGGCTTGGCCAATGGGCTGACGGATGTAGCGCAGGGTGGCTTGATGATAGGGCTCTGTCAAGGCCAAGAGTTCGGGATCGGGAGGGATCCCTTCGGCGGAGAGGAGCTGTGCGCTTTTGCTGATGATTTGCCAGCGGCTGCCCTGGCGCTCCAGCTCCAGGGATACCTGGGAGAGGTGGCTGCCCCAATAGCCGGGCTGCACCACTAGAGCTGGGGATCCCCCCAAACCGGCAATGGTCTGGTGGGTATGGCCGGAGAGGATGACGTCAATGCCGTCCAGCTCGGCCAGCGCCAGCAGTTCGTTTTCCCCTGCCAGGCTTTTGTTGCTGCACCAGCCGGAGCGATCCGGGTTGTGCCAGTGCTCAGGGGTGCGCAGGGGGGGCAATTGGTTGGGGCCGCTGTGCAGGATCAAGATCAAAACATCCACCTGAGGTCGCAGCAGCGATAGGTAGTGGCGGGCGGTCTCCAACAAGGGGGCAAAGCGCAGCCCCGCAATGTAGTCGGGTCGCTCCCAGGTGTCGATGCGGGGGGTGGTCAGCCCCAACAGGCCGACGCGAACCCCGGCCAATTCCCGGATCAGGTAGGGCTGGAAGAGGGGATCCCCATTCTGGCGGAGGATGTTGGCGCAGAGCACCGGACAGCGGAGATCGCCGATAAAATCCTGGAGAACTTGCAGCCCAAAGTTAAAGTCGTGGTTGCCGGGGGTAAAGGCGTCGTAGCCCAAGGCGTTGAGAGCATGAGCCAAGGGGTGAGGGGAGACGCGCTCCACTTGCGCATAGTAGCTGCCCAAGGGGGATCCCTGAATGGTGTCGCCGCTGTCGATGAGCAGGACGGGATCCTCACTGGCAGCTCGCACGCGCTTAATAAGGGTGGCCAGCTTGGCTAAACCGTGCTCCGCAGGGATCCCGGTGAAGTAGTTCCAGGGATGTAGATTGGCATGGAGATCCGAAGTGTGGAGAATTGTTAATCGCATTCTCATATCATAGCCAAAGTTAAAGCCCCAACCCAAACTCGTCAGCCCAGCAAGAACAGCACCTGCACACAGCCCACCAAAAAGCCGAGGAGGCCGCCTAAGTTGACGATGGCCTGGAGTTCTTGGCGCACAATCTGCTGGATGGCCTGCTCCAGGTCGGCAGGGGAGGTGGCGTTGACTTTATCGGCAATGACCTGATCCAGGTTCAACACCGGGATCACCTGCATCATCAGGGATTCGAGATCCCGTTCTAGGTAGCGCTCCAAGACCAAAGCCAGGTCGGCGCTGATCTGATCGATGGAGGTGATCAACGCCTTGGAGTTGCGCAGGCGTCCCAACACCAGGCTGGCCACTTTTTCCCAATCGATGGTCTCCCCCAGCCCTTTGATAACCTCTGGCCCTTGGCTGCGCAGGTAATCTTGGATCCCGTCGCGGAGGGCACGGCGCAACTGACGCACGGCGGAAACCGGCAGGTTTTGCAGCGAGAGGTTCTGCAGGATCTCGGTCAGGCGGCGGGAGGCGTTGATGTCTTTGAGCAGATCTTCCAAGATGGCTTCTGCCCCTTCCGGCTCTTCCAGACAATAGGTGCGCAGGCGCAACAGGGCATTTTTCAGGCCGAACAAGTTGGCCACCACCCAGTAGGAGCCGGTCGCTCGTTCACGAAACTCCTCATCCAGGGATTCGATGTTGCGATCGGTGAGAAAGTCCACCAAGTTCTGCCGCAACACCTTTGGGGGCAGCGCCTGCTTCAGGATCCACTCCGAGAGCTGCTTGGCCTGCTCGGCACTGAGACGCAGCTCCAGCAACACTTGGTCGAACAGTTGGTTAATGGGCCCTTCCAAAAAGGTTTCTTGGCGGGCAAGCACCTTCACCAGGCGGGGCAACGACTCGTTAAACAGGTCGGCTAAAATGCGCGCCAACACCTGAGCAGTTTGCTGCTGTTGCTCAGGGTTTTGCAGCCGATCCAGAGCTACCCCCAGCAGCCAGCGGATCCCTGCTTGCATGCGCTCGGTTTGCAGCAGCTTACGGGCCAGATTGTGCAGTTCCTCCGGCGTGAGCAGGGATCCCATGATGGTCTTGGCGATCTGCTTGGCCAGACGAGGCTGGTTCTGCGGGATCAGGCCGGGGGTAAAGGGGATGCGCCAGCCGAAAACCCGATAGGGGCGGTAGGGCCGGAACAGCATTTTGATGGCAATGTCGTTGGTGAAATAGCCGATCACCAGCCCGGCCAGCGGGGGCACAACGTAGATCCAGAAGGCCATGGAACCAATGGAGGGGGCTCTCTTCTACTCTACCGAGCTGCCCCGAGTCACTTCAGCCAGCCACAGGGCAAAAGAGGGTTGGCCAGTTCATTGGATGATCAGGCTATCGGTCAGCTCCAGCTCCACCAGCGTATTGGGCTGTAGCGTCACCACCCGGTCGATATTGGTACTGCCTGCCGCAGCGCCGGCCAAGCTGCCGGCCAAGATCGGCAAAAAGCCCCATCCCCCCGTGAGAATTCCCAAGGCCAACCCACCTGCTGCCCCATAGCCTGCCCCGCGGGCTACAGTTGTGCCGACATCGGCGTTGCGATCCAACCCGACTGGTAGCGGCGCAGATTGGCCTCTCACCAAGTAGGTGGAAGAGCCGATGGTGAGGCGGTTGGCCACAAAGCGGCTGCCGACGACCCGCTCTTGGGGATCGGCGCTCTCCGCCTCCCGGCCAGACAACTTCAGTTCTCGGTAAACCGGCTCAAAAGTGCCCCACACTACACTCCCTGCCGGGATCACCACCTGGCCAAAGCGATCCACCACCGGCTCGGAGACTTCCAGGTGGCCGTTAATGGCCTGGTAGGGCTGGAAAGTGATGGGGCGGTAGACCGTGAGGAGAATACGGGTGCCGGCAGGCAGCTCGCCCCGCGTGGCTCCGGAGAGATCCCCACCTGGGCTGAGGTCGGGCCGACGTTGATAGGAATAGGCCTCGCCTTGGGGGAGTTGTCCACCTGGGGCCGCTTGAACGGGCACCACCGGGATCGGATCCAAGGCCGGAGCTGTGGGATCCAGCGGCATTTGCGGCACCTGAGGTACCGGTGGCAGGGCCGTGGCAGAGCCGGGGGAGGGCGGAGGGCTCAGCAAGGGCAGGGTAGGGACGGGATCCCCCCTGGGGGGCACCGGCTGAGGGGTGAACTCGAACTGCTGAGCAGCAACCGGGGCAACAGCAGCGGCCATCAACATCCCACCCAACACCCCCCAAAAGGAACTCCTCTGCAACAAATGCAGGAACGGCTGCAAGGTTGAGCTCATGGATCCCATCCGGTCGCAACTGGCAGTAGCTTAACATCCTGCCCCGCTTGTGCCCACTAGATTTAGTAGGTATTAAGGGATCGGAAGCTCTTAAAACACTATTGAGCCTGTTCGGGGTCTGGATCGAGTTTTCCCTAGGGGCTGGGGGAAGGAGAAGGAGTCGGTCCGCCGGGATCCCCTGGCTGGGGGGCTGGGGATTCTGGCTTAGGAGACTCTGTAGCCTCACTCTCCTGAGCCTCGGGGCTGGACTCCGGCTTGGGTTCTGCAGGAGACCGTCCTTCTGGAGAAGGAGAAGGTGAAGGCTGATACATTTACGCTGA
>NZ_JANSHQ010000346.1:0-2614 GCF_047461715.1 Synechococcus sp. R8-2
CCCACGAGCTGCGCACCCCCATCACCAACATGAGGATGGCCATCCAACTGCTGAAAACCGCCCGCGCCCCCCAAAAACGAGAGCAATATCTCAAGATTTTGGAGCAGGAGTGTGAGCGGGAGGCGGAATTGGTGAACGACCTGCTGGATCTGCAGCGGTTGGAGCAGGGATCCAAAACGCTCCATCTGGAAGAAGTGCCGCTGGCAACCTGGCTGCCCAGCGTGCTGGAGCCGTTTCTACAGCGGGCCCAGGCCAACCAGCAACGGTTGCAGTGGCAGATCGCGCCGAATGTGGGCAAGGTGCTCACCGATCGGGGCGGCCTGGAGCGGGTGGTGCAGGAGCTGGTCAACAACGCCTGCAAGTATACTCCCCCAAGGTGCAACATCTGGGTAACAGCGCAGCGCTCTGGCCCGCAGCAGGTGGAAATTCGGGTGATCAACGAGGGAGTAGAAATTCCCCACAGCGAGTGGGAGCGCATCTTCGAGAAGTTTTACCGCATTCCCAGCGGGGATCCCTGGAAGCGGGGCGGCACCGGCCTGGGCCTGGCTTTGGTCAAGCAGTGGATGCAGCGGCTGGGGGGCAGCGTCTCGGTGGAGAGTTCTCAAGGCAAAACCTGCTTTACCCTGGTGCTGCCGCAGGGATCCCTGCCTGTGCAGACCTCACCCCTAGCCCACAACTGTGCCTAGCCACATGAGCAATGCCCACTCAGAAGCGTTGCGTTTGGCCGCCGAGCAGTTTAACCGGGGGGAATTTTACGCCTGCCACGACACCCTAGAGGCCCTGTGGATGGAGGCAGTGGATCCAGAGCGGCGCTTCTACCAGGGGCTTTTGCAAACCGCCGTGGCCTACTATCACCTGCAAAACGGCAACCGCCGCGGCTGCATGATCCTGTTGGGGGAGGCCAACCGCAAGCTGGCGGACTTTCTGCCCACCTACGCCGGATGGGATGTGCAAGCCCTGTGGCAGGCTAACCAGGGCATCCTGCGGCATCTTTCTCAACTGCAACCCCAGGATCCCCTGCCTTACCTGGCCATCCCCACCCTGAGTTGGGTTGAAGACTGACCTGAGCAGGCCCAACAGCGGCGCTAGCGCTTGGAGCGACGGGCTTTGCGCTCAACTTCGTTGCGTCGCCGCCGATCCCGCCAGTCGATGAAGGTAATGTAGCCAACGCCCAGGGTTACGGCTGTCAACAGCAAAAAGATGCTTCCGTAGGCGATGCGGGCGACCAAGGGAAGATCGGTTTCCATGGTGTGAGCGGGGGTAACCCCGTCAATATCGGCGGCAGGAACAACAAGATGAATGCAAGATGGATGTGAGGCTCAATCCAGGCATGACAAATTACATGCCGTTGCGCCCCCAGACCACCAGAGCAATGGAAAGAACGAAGAAGGTGGGGACGGCAATCCAGCCAAGGGTGATGATGTCCATAGGTCTAGCCCAGCTAAAGAGGGGTTATCTCGAGGTGATCCCATTTTACGAGAGGAGATCCCTTGTCAACGGACATCTACGAACACCTGTTTTCAGTTCAAGCTGGCTACAGTGGAGTTAAATCTGAAACATCTGAGCCAAACGAGGTGGGATCCGATGGTACTGGACACATTGCCGCTGGTTGCCGCTGTAGCCATCGCCATTTTTATGCTGGTTTTTTGGGTGCGGGTGGTTCGAGAGGCCATCTGGACAACGGTGGGGATTGTAATCATCTTGGCCGTGTTGTACGTGGTCTTTAGAATTGGCCCGCGGCAGGTGCTGCAGGAGTTGCGGGATCCCTTTGCCCTTCTAGAACAGGTTTGGCAGGTGATCGTCGGTTGGTTCCAGGCCCTTCTCCCCTAGAGTTCGTTATCTGCTATACAGTTCCCTGATACAATAGAAAACACAGGGGGGCAGCCTATTGGAACTGCTGGCGAATGGTTTGTCCAGTCAAAAATCGATTCCCTCTCCGGTTTCCGCACTGCTCTACAGCACCTACGCGACTGAAGTTCTCGCCATGCCTTCTGACCCTGAATGGGATCCCCAAGACCCCACCCCAGAAGATGGGATCCCCATTCCTGCTGGCGTCAGCGGGACGGAGTCCTCAGACATCCAGGTGGAGGTGGAGGATTTGGGGGAGCGCCGCTGCCAAGTGCGAGGTCGCGTCCTGATTCCGGTGGAGCGGCAGCAGGTCTGGCAGGTTTTGACCGACTACGACCATCTGGCGGAGTTTATTCCCAACTTGGTGGAAAGTCGCGTCATTGGCCGTGAGAATGGCCGCACACTGGTACGTCAAGTGGGATCCCAAAAGGTTTTATTTGCCCAATTTTCTGCTGCGGTGGTGCTGGCTATCGAGGAGATCTTTCCTCAGCAGCTTCGCTTCCAAAAAACACAAGGGGATTTTCTTATCTTCGAGGGGTTTTGGGATCTGGCCGATTGGTCGGCCCATCAAACCTTGCTCACCTACCACCTGCAGGTCAAGCCTCCCCGCAGAATGCCTGTCGGTCTGGTGGAGCGCCGCATTTGCCAAGATTTGGCCCTGAACTTACAAGCCATTCGGGAGCGCTGCCTGAGTTTGTCGGATCATTCCAAGCCCGTTTGAGGCGCGCCCAATAGGTACCTCGTTCCCCAAGCGCTCCGCGCCGCT
>NZ_JANSHQ010000347.1:0-2226 GCF_047461715.1 Synechococcus sp. R8-2
ACCACGACTGCTATCAGCCCCTTTGATTCCGGTAACGCCGATCCCCGTCTCGATGAGGGAGAGGAGATAGGGCTCAAGCGCCTAAGTTTCGACTCTGTGGGCGCGCAAGAGCAAGTTGGTTCCCAAGTCCTCTTGGGCTGCCCAAAAGGCGCAAATCCACCACGAAACCTCGTCTTGGCGATAAATGCCACAGGTGAAAGGATAAGGTTGCAAAATATTCGCCATCTGCGCTAAGGCCGGAACTTCCGCCATGTAGTCGGCCCACACTTGGGGATCCAAGGCTTCGTAGGTGAAATCGGAAGGAAAGAATGTGCAACTGGATTCCAGGCTGGGCCGGTTGGTCAGCAACAATTGAGCAGGATCTGAGGATTCACAGCCCAAGCGATCCCCGATCTGAAAGGTCAGTTGAAACAGGCGGTTAATCAGATCAAATTGCTCAGGGCTCATAAGTTCAGAATTCCTAACTTTCAGATTGGGATGGGCGTTAGAGTTGACAGGTGCGACGGCTGCGCTCCAGCTCCGGCTCGATCCAGGAGAGGGCGAAGTGACTCACACAGGGCAACTGCGGGAAGCGGCGGGCCAGCTCTGCTGTTTGGGTTTCCAGGCTGGGGCGTTGCCGCTGGGCTTGTCCCCATAGACCGGCAATGGCCGGGCAGACAAAGGTTTGGGGAGAGGCCACAGCCAGGACCTGCTCCACCTGCTGCGCCACACAGGAGCTATCCTCGCACTTGGCATAGGCCATTGGGTGCCATTCCATACCCGGATCAAAGCGGTCCCAGGGTTGCAGACGAGCGTCAAACCCTTCTCCTACTGCTTGGTTGCCTTCTGGGAAGAAGACAGCCCCCACCGGGATCCCCAGCCTCTGGGCGGGTTGGGCGGCCTGCTGTAGATAATCGAGAACGCCGTAGCGGGCAAACTCGACGCTCAGCTGCCAAAGCTGCTGCTGCCAACGTTCTTGGCGAACGGCGGCGCTGGGGGTGGGGGAAGGGGCAGGAGTTGGTGCTGCTGCCTCAGAACTGGAATCCGCCGGTTTCTCCAGACTCTCTGGTAAATCTTTTGCAGAGGAAAGCTGATCCCCCTGCCAATTCCTGCTGGCCATGTCTTGGGCAGCCCAGTCCAGTAACTCTGGGGAAAGCGCCCATTTCTCGGTCGGGCTGGGCCAGGGATCCCCTGGCTGCCGCCACCTGGGCTCTTCGGCATAGGTGGCATCCAGATGGAGAACATCTGCCACTGCAATGTAGCCCTGGCTCAAATAGCGCTCCAGCAATGCCCGACCCGCCGGGTTTTCTGCCAAATTGAGGTAGGCTTTCCGGGCGGCCTCTCCATGAATCCACAAGTCTCGGACGGTGGCTGCCACGCTGGATCCCCCTGAGCCACGCGGATAGCGAATGTAGTCGAAAAGGATCCCATCCGGCTGTCGCTGTAGGATGCGGCGGACCAACTCGGCAAAATCCCGCCGTGCCAGGGGATGAAAGGGATCCACAAATACCTCGCCAGGACTGCCCAGGTCTTCCGAAAGGGCTGTAGCGGGATCCAAGACGGTGGTTATGCCACGACCGTTGCGGGCCAGGGCCACCTGTCGATCGGGCCGTTGTCCGTAGCTGTAGCCGAAATTGAGGGAAAACACCCAGGCATAGGCAGATAAGCCGCGGCGTCGTGCCGCTTTCAGAGCCAGATCCAACAAGTCGGCGTTGGGCTGTAAGCTGGGCCAGATCCCCCCTGCGCCATCCGGCAAAATAGAGCGGCCATCGTAAAAGGTCTCGATAAAGACGCGGTTGTAGCCCAGGTTCGCCACTTGGTCGAATACCTGATCCAACACGCCCGGATTGGCATCACAGGGATGCAGACGTACCCAGATGGCCTGGATCTGGGGCCAGCGTTGGCTGCGGCAGGCGATCAAGGCAGCGCCATGTTCGGCCAAAACTTGGGTGTACTCGGCCCAAGCAGCATTCGACTGGGCAGCCTGCTGGCGCAGTTGAGCCTTGCGCGCTACCTCCTCGGGCGGCTGTCGGCAGTAGGCGTCGAGCCGAGCAGCCAAGTGGGATCCCCTCTGTTCCGCACTGTCTACGGAACCAGAGCTGGGGAAAAGGGAATGGCCGGGCCACAAGAACTGAGCCTGGGCCGTGATTCCGGATCCCAGCAACATCAGCGCGCCCAGCACACCCGCAAGCCAGCGGCTCCCTTTGTTTTTTGGCAGTCTTAGCACTGATACATTCACGCTGAACT
>NZ_JANSHQ010000348.1:0-1460 GCF_047461715.1 Synechococcus sp. R8-2
CCTGCGATTTCTAGCTGAAGATTTGTCTGAACCAGGTGGCTGGACAAGAGGGTCCAGCTTTCGGGGTATGCTGTGAGAGCGCTGGGCTGGGTATCCCGGCCAGCTTTTTCCTCTGGGCTCTTCTCTACTGGATAACGCCTCCAATGCCCCTTGCTACTGCGCAACGCTGTCGCGAACAGGATTCTGTACCGTTGGCTTTGTTGAGTGTATCCGACAAAACCGGACTGATCCCGCTGGCCCAGTCCCTCGTGCAAGAGCATGGCTTTCAACTGCTCAGCAGTGGGGGAACCGCCAAGGCGCTCTCAGAAGCTGGGATCCCGGTCACCCCTGTCTCTGCCCACACTGGCGCGCCGGAAATCTTGGGGGGAAGGGTGAAGACGCTGCACCCCCGCATCCACGGCGGCATTTTGGCCCGCCTGGAATGCAGCGAAGACCGGGCAGACCTAGAGGCGCTGGGGATCCCTCCCATCCAACTGGTGGTGGTCAACTTCTACCCTTTTGAACAGACAGTGGCCCAGGCAGGAGTGTCTCTGGAGGAAGCTTTTGAGCAGATCGATATCGGCGGGCCCACTTTGGCGCGGGCGGCAGCCAAAAATTATCCCTACGTTACGGTGCTGACGGATCCCAGCCAGTACCCCCAGTATTTGCAACTGCTCTCCGGGGCCTATGGGGAAACAGAGCGGCTGGCGTTTCGCTTCCAGTGTGCTCGTCGGGCCTTTGAGCAGGTGCTGGCCTACGACCGCGCCATCGTCACCTACCTGGCTCGCCTGGAGCTAGCAGGTCCCTCCCAGTCCTCCGCAGCTGCCGCTGAAGACAGGTTTCAACTGCAAGGGATCCTGTGGCAACGCCTGCGCTACGGGGAAAATCCCCATCAAGCTGCCACTTGGTATGTGACGGATCCGGCTGCCCCCGGCTGGCACCGGGCTAAGCAGTTGCAGGGGAAGGAGCTGAGCTACAACAACCTGCTGGATCTGGAGGCGGCCCGTGCCCTGGCGGCAGAGTTAACCTTGTTACTCCGCAATGCTGATGCGACGCGGCCCACTGACGGGAAGGGCTCTGTGTCTTCTGGCTCTGCTCGGAGGGAGTTCTTGCAACCTGAACAAGCGGTGGCGGTGGTGGTTAAGCACAACAACCCCTGCGGGGTGGCCATTCGCCCATCGCCGGCTGCCGCCCTCGAGGCTGCCCTGGCTGCTGATCCAGTTTCGGCCTTTGGGGGCATCGTCGCCCTCAACCAACCCTTGGACGCAGAGACCGCCCGACGGCTGGTGGAGCCTTTTTTGGAGTGTGTGGTGGCTCCCGATTGCACTCCAGAAGCGGCTGAGCTACTGTCAGTCAAAAAGAACTTGCGGGTCTTGATCTTGCCGGACTTGTGTGTGGGGCCTGCCCAAACAATCCGCACCCTGGCCGGGGGCTTTCTGGTGCAAGACGCCGATTCACCTGTTGCTCTGCAACGCTGTCGC
>NZ_JANSHQ010000349.1:0-1854 GCF_047461715.1 Synechococcus sp. R8-2
CCAGGGGCTAGGGGCTTGCAACTATGGATACTGAAACGTGGGCTGCCGCAGCTCGACCCAGCCGAGACGCCCTCATCAACCGCATCACCCACCAGATTCGGCAATCCCTGGAGCTGGATCAGATCCTGAGGGCGACGGTGGAGGAGGTGCGCGCCTTTTTGGGTACGGATCGGGTGAAGGTTTACCGCTTTGATCCCGAAGGTCACGGAACGGTGGTGGCGGAAGCACGAGGCGGGGAGCGGCTGCCCTCGCTCTTGGGGCTGACTTTTCCGGCAGGGGACATTCCCGAGGAGGCGCGGCGGTTGTTTCGCCTAGCTCAGGTGCGGGTGATTGTGGATGTGGAGGCGCAGAGCCGTTCCATCAGCCAGCCGGAGTCCTGGGGGTTGTCTGCTAGGGTTCCTCTGGGCGAGCCGCTGCAGCGGCCCGTGGATCCCTGCCATGTTCACTATTTGAAATCCATGGGGGTGGCCTCTTCCTTGGTGGTTCCCCTGATGCATCACCAGGAGCTATGGGGGCTGTTGGTCTCCCATCATGCTGAGCCTCGTCCCTACTCCCAAGAAGAGCTGCAGGTGGTGCAGTTGCTGGCGGATCAAGTTTCCATTGCCATTGCTCAGGCGGAATTGCTGGAGCAAGCGCGGCAGAAGGCGCAGCAGGAACGCCTCATCAACCAAATTGCTGCCCTGGTTTATTCGCCCCTGCACCCGGAGACGACCTTGACCACGGTGCTGGAGCAGCTTGCTGCCGGTTTGCAGGGGATCGGGGCACGGCTGCGGATCCACTTTATGGGCTCAGATACCCTCTGTTGTCATGGCGTGCAACCCCCGGCCAGCTACGACACCTGGCTACAGGAGCAGCTCGGAAGGGCCGGAGGAGCGGGGGGCTGGGTGAAGATGTGGTCGCTCTCCCACTTGGAGAAATGGCCGGAGCTGCAAGAGCAGATGAAGCAGACACCCATTCGTGGCCTGCTGGTGGCCCAGCTCGCCTGGAATGACCAGCCGGTGGGCTGGCTGAGCGTGTTTCGCGGGGCCGTTTACCAAGAAACCCACTGGGCGGGCTACCGTTGGTTTACCCAGGGGGATCCCAGACAAGAACTGCCTTTGATCTCTTTTGCTGCCTGGCGGGAGCTGAAAATTGACGAGCCTAAGGCTTGGTCAGCTGCAGAGCAAGAGCTGATGAGTCGGGTCGGCGTACATTTGGCCCTGTCCATTACGCAAAATCAGCTCTACCGGCAGTTGCAAACCCTCAACGCCCGTCTGGAGCAGGAGGTGCAGGAGCGGACGGCGGCCCTGCAGCGATCTCTGGCTATGGATGCCCTCTTGCAGCGGGTCACCGACCAGGTGCGCAGCAGTTTGGAGGAAGCCCAGATCCTGCGGGCAGTGGTGCAAGAATTGGCTCTGGGGCTGTCCATCCAAGGGTGCGATCTCTGTCTCTACGATTGGGCAGCCGGCCAAGCCACGGTGCGCTACGAATACACCTCTGCCCTACCGCCCGTCGGCGGGATTACCCTGACTTTGGCCGACTACCCCGATCTTTACCGGCACCTGCAAGGGGGTCAAGCGGTGCAATTCTGCCACTTGCCTGGGCAGGGCTGGATCCCCCGTCGGGAAGGGCTGACCCTGCTGGTGTGCCCGCTGCGGGATGACCAAGGGGTGCTGGGGGATCTCTGGCTGGCGAAGCCGGCAGCCGAGTGCTTTGATGAACTGGAGGTGCAGGTGGTGCAGCAGGTGGCGGATCACTGCGCCATTGCCATCCGCCAGGCCCGCCTCTACCAGGCTTCTGTGCAGCAAATTGGTGAGCTGGAGCGCCTCAACCGCCTTAAAGACGATTTTTTGAGCACAGTCTCCCACGAGCTGC
>NZ_JANSHQ010000350.1:0-2880 GCF_047461715.1 Synechococcus sp. R8-2
CTCACCGGTGAGCAGGAACACCTTTTTGCCGGTGCGGTCGCAGGTCAGCTCCAAACTCTGAGGGGATCCACTCTGCAGAGCATTGACGATGCTTTGGTAGGCCCGGTTGGCCGCTTCTTCCTCTTTTTGGTGGACAACGATGGGGGCAGGGTTCCCTTTCAGGAGCAGTTCCAGAGTGTACATGGCTGACCGTTGCGTAGTGGGCCGTGGGACAAAAGAGAGGCACCCAGAGGACGCCGTTGGCGACAGCAGGACGAAGTCCTTTTCCAGTATCGCAGGTTGGGCCAGGGTACCGGCAGGCTCAACAAATGACGGGGGAGTTTCTCTCGCCAGATTAGGCCAGGCCGGTGCCGAGAAAAGGCAGCAGGCTAATCAGCAACAGGCCCAACGTGGCCAGGGATCCCGCCAAGAAGGAGAGGGATCGCCCAATGGGAATATCGGCAATGTAGAAAAAGTTGTAGAGCAGCCGCGCCAGCAGAAACACCCCACACAGCACAGCTACCCCTTCATCTCCGCTGAGGCCAAAATACCAGGGATCCGAGTGAGGGCCGGTGATGTAGGCGATCAACGCTGCTGCCGCAAACATCCCAAAGGTCTCAAACCCGTTGGCGTGGGCCCAGGTGGCCCGTTGCCCGTAGGGAGGTAGCCTATCAAACATAGCCCGAGGAGCATGCAGGTCGTAGCCAACGCGGGCACGGGCATAGCCCACCACCCCCATGGGCAGATAGACCAAGAGCATGGCTGCCGCAATAGAGAACAGGGGGATGGCTACGAGAGGAGGATTTGGCAACATAAGATAGGCAAAAGGGCGGTGCACAATGACAGAGGAGAGAAAAGAGCCCAGCTTGGGTGGGAACTATTGCCGGGAAAATCAACACCAGAACCATTATCCATCTATCGGGCTGTCTATCCAGGCAGATGCTTGCGTCAGGAAATCTTGCGGATTTGCCGGCGGCGCTCCTCATATTCAGCGCGGGTGATCAAGCCCTGTTTCAACTGGCTTTCCAACTGCTGTTCGGGATCCCGAGCTTCTCGGCCTTCCACACTGGTCCATTCCAGCTCGATCAACTCTCGGTTGAATCGAAAATCGAAATCGGCATTGCTCATGGTCAGGATCCACAGCCCTTCCAGCAAACAAAGGGCGCGTACCCCGTAGCTGAGAATCTGCAGCGGGATGGAGGGAACGAACACCATCAGCCCCGCCACCAAGTAGCCCCAGCCCCAGCGTTGGTGCCCCATATAGAAGCGCTGCAACCCTGGAATGAACACCCCCAGCATCGCCAGCCAACCGGCCACCTCGCGGACCAACCGCCGACGTTCCTGTGGGGGCATATCAGGGCCCCTGCTCTCGGCCATAGACTGCACCAGCTAGATGTGCCATTAAGCTAGCTCAGTTTTGGCCGCACAGGGCTCAGGAACTTGGATCCAACCTCAGAAGATTTTTGAGCAGCATCCCGCCGCCTATACTTGATGGGGGCGGTTCGGGGAAGGAACATGGCAGAGCGGGAGCTATCGGTAGCGATCTTGGCAGCGGGCAAGGGCACCCGGATGCGATCACGGCTGCCCAAGGTGCTGCACAAGCTGGGATCCCTGTCTTTGATCGAGCGGCTGCTGCGCACGGTGCTGACGTTAAAGCCCCACCGCTGTCTGGTGATTGTGGGTTATGAACAGGAGCAGGTGCGCCAAGCCCTGCGGGAGTACCCGGTTGAATTTGTGGAGCAGGCCCAGCAATTGGGCACCGGACACGCCGTTCAACAGCTGTTGCCCGTCCTGGGCGGTTTTCAGGGGGATCTGCTGGTGATCAACGGGGATGTGCCCCTGCTGCGGGCAGAAACCCTGCAAGCTCTGGTGGAGCGCCACCGCCAGATGAACCCAGAGGTAACCTTGCTCTCGGCTCAGGTGGCGGATCCCTATGGCTATGGGCGGGTATTTTGCGATGCCCAACAGCGGGTGCTGGAACTGGTGGAAGAGCGAGACTGCACCCCGGCCCAACGGCAAAATCGCCGCATCAACAGTGGGGTGTATTGTTTCCACTGGCCGGCTCTGGCCCAGGTTTTGCCCCATCTCAATCGCAACAACGCGCAGCAGGAGTACTACCTAACAGATGCCGTCAAGCGGGTGGGCAAAGCCATCGCTCTGGATGTTGCCGATCCGCAAGAAATTGTGGGCGTCAACGACCGCCGCCAACTGGCCCAGGCGTACCAGATTTTGCAGGATCGCCTCAAGGAAGCCTGGATGGAAGCCGGGGTCACCTTTGTGGATCCCGACAGCAGCAGCCTGGAGGAAACGGTGGAATTGGCCCCCGATGTGATCATCGAGCCCCAAACCCATCTGCGAGGGGTGTGCCGCATTGGGCCGGGAACCCGCCTGGGGCCGGGCAGTTGGATCGAGTCCAGCGAGATTGGATCCGGCTGTCACATTCTCTACTCGGTGGTCAGCCACAGCCGCATCGGCAACCAGGTTTGGATAGGCCCCTACGCCCACGTGCGCCCCCACAGCCAGATTGGGGATCATTGCCGCATCGGCAACTTTGTGGAAACCAAAAATACCCAGATTGGATCCCACAGCAACGCCGCCCACTTGGCCTACCTGGGCGATGCCAAGCTGGGATCCCAGGTCAACATCGGGGCGGGCACCATCATCGCCAACTACGACGGCCAGCAAAAGCACTTTACCGAAATTGGGGATCGCAGCAAAACAGGCGCCAACTCGGTGTTGGTGGCTCCTTTGCAGGTGGGATCCGATGTCACCATTGCCGCCGGCTCCACCATCCCTGCCCGCTACCCCCTGCCGGATGACTGCTTGGTGATCGCTCGCTCCCGCCCGGTGGTCAAGCCCGGTTGGCGACCCGGGATCCGCTCTTCCCGCCCCCAGGAGCCC
>NZ_JANSHQ010000351.1:0-1830 GCF_047461715.1 Synechococcus sp. R8-2
CCCAACCGGTCGAAGACCCGCAAACTGACTAGGTAGGAGCCGGGCACCAAGCTTAGGGGAGGACGAATGCGGAAGCGGGTTGTACAAGACACCTCTCCCGACACACAATTCACCTGGGCTGCCGATAGCGTCTGCACCTCGATCCCTGACCACGACACCTGAAACGCCAGCTCCGCCGGGATCCGGCCCGGCACCGATACCGAAACCCCCAGCTCCAAAAAGCCGTTCCGATTCACCACAGAAGGAATATCGCTGCTGGTGATCAAAGGCGGCAGCGGAGTACTGGCCGTCAGCGCATCGGCACCACAACCGACCAAGGCCACACCCAGCAGGCCCAGCACCCATCCCCAAGGTTTGGATCCCAGCTTCATCACAGGGTTCATCTGAAAACTCACCTTCTCAGTATAGAGGGTGGGGGCAACAGAGTTAGTGTTGGTTCTGGGAAAAGCTAAAAATTTACACTACAGATAGTGGCGAGCTGGATTTTCATCCAGACCATCTGCTACAGTAAGGCCCATAACCTGTCGAGCAGCCTGGATATGGAAGGGGAAGAGGAGCTAAAAGCCTTGCGGGCGCGGGTGCGCAACCTAGAGCGATCCCTCGCCGAATCGGAAGCGCTGTCATTGCAGCAGATTGAGTGCATCCATCGCCTGGAACATCAACTGCTGGAAGCACAGGCCCAGATTCAAGAGCGGGATCAAGCTTTGCAAGCGTGTCAAGAGGAGAAAGCGCGGCTGGCCCAGCGCCCTACCCCAGAGGCTTTTCAGCTTCAGCAACAGCACATCGAAGAACTGCAGAATCTCCTGTGGGAAATGGAGCGCCGTCCAACGCTGGAGCACTACCACATTCTGCAGCAGCAGTTGCAAACCAGTCAGACGGAAATTGAAACCCTCAAGGCGGAATTGCAGCGGCGCGTCGATCCGGCCCGATTTTACCAACTGCAGCAGGAGCTCCTGGAGCTGAAACAGCAGGCCAACCAATTGGGAGAATACGCCGTCAAGTTGCCGCAGGTGCAGCTTTTGCAAGCCCAACTGCAGCTCCGTGTACAGCAGCTAGAGGAGGAAAAAGCACAATTGCAAGCGCAAATCCAAGAGTTGGCTGCTCGACCTTCTGCACAAGAACTGGAAACCCTACGGGCGGAGCTAGAGGCTGCCCACCGCCAAGCGGAAGCCGAATGGCAGCGTTTGAAGACCCATCTGGAAACCGAAAAGGCACACATGGAAGCTGACCTGAACACTGCCCGGCAACGTATTCGCGAATTGGAAGAGCGCCCTACCCCAGAGCAATGGGCACACTTGCAAGCGGAGCTGGATCATCTGCGCCAACAGGCCTCTTTTGCCAAGGCCGAGCGGGCCACCTTGCTGGAAGAGCTGCAGCAGAGTCAGCGGCAGCAGGCCGAGCAAGCCCAACAGATTGCCAAGCTGGAAGCGGAAGCAGCCCAGGCCGCCCACCTCAGGGAGACAGAGTCCTCACAGGCGCAGCGAATCCTTGCCCTGGAGGAGCAGGTGCAGGCTTTGACCCGCGAGCTTGGTGCTTTGCGAGCCGAGCGGGATCAGCTCATGCAAGAGTTGGCCCAGCGTCCCACCCTTGCCCAGTGGCAGGAAGTTCAGCAGCAGGTGCAGGACACCCGAGAAAGCCTGGAAGCAGCCCGGCGGGGGCGAGAACTGGCCGAGGCCCATCATCTGGTCAGCCAAAAGCAAATCGAGAAGTTGCAGCAGCAGGTGATGGCTTTGAAAACCGAGTGTGTGCAGGCCCACGCCTACGCGCAAACCCAAGAAAAGGAAGTGGCCCTGCTGCAGCAGCGCAATCAAGAACTGGAAGAGCAACTGG
>NZ_JANSHQ010000352.1:0-6181 GCF_047461715.1 Synechococcus sp. R8-2
ACGGATAAAACCTATCCGCCACTACCACCTGACAGCTGTAGAGCCTAGCTTTATACTCTAGCTGTCGCCTGAACTCATAGAAACTACACTCGGCTAGACTACTAGCTAACTTGTGGTTCTTGAGCATCCCCGAGACGTTCAGGTCCTCTATAATTACCACCCGATACCTCTTAGCTAGATAGGTAGTAAGCTTGTGTAGGTTGTCCCGACGAATATCAACTACTCTCTTGTGGAGTCTTGCCACCTTCTTAACTGCCTTCCGCCGGTTTTGCGACCCCTTAACTTTCCTGGACAACCGCCTTTGCAACCTCCTCAGCCGCTTCCTAGCCTTACAATAGGGCTTGGGGTTGCCAAAAGTCCCCCCGTCAGAACACGTGGCTAGATTGTTAACTCCTAGGTCAACCCCAACAACGTCCCCTTCCTTCTCCAGCTCCCCTGGCTCAGGCGCCTCATACTTGAAGGAAATGAACCAACGGTGGGCCCGCCGGCTGATAACAACATTCTTGGGCACAACCGCAGGCAAGACCTCGTAACAAGCTAACCAGCCGAAAATCGGAACCTTGATTTTGTTGCCGGAAATTCTAATCCCACCTTCTAGGTAAAAGCTGTCCAGCTTCCCCTTCTTCTTGAATACTGGAAATCTAGACTTCCCAGCACGCCACCTCTTAATTGCTCTCTCCAGATTCCTAAGAGCTTCCTGCGGGGCACACTTAGAAACCTGATAGTACCAAGGATTAGCCCTCTTCACCTCGGCTACAAGTTTCTTGTGCAGATCAACTGCCGTGGGAATCTTCCGCTTCTCTGCCACAGCTTGCTTACAAAGCTCCAGTCCCCAGTTGTAAGCGTGCCGAGCAACCCCAGCGTGCTGCGCCGCCAGTGTCCTTTGCTTGTTATTCAGTCTTAACTCCGTCTTGAATCCTAATAACAAAGTATGACCTCTAGTTCAGCACTAAACCTATTGCTGTTCCCTTTGGAGCTACAAATTGGGGCATACTGAATATATATAATGTTATAATGTACACTACATTCAGTCGAGACTAGAGTTCAGCTCAACCGCCCCCAAGCTCGCGGCGACTCCCCGGAGATTGCTTACATTCAGGCCCGCGGGCTGCCCCTGTCCCGTCTGGGCTTTTGGACGCCGGAGGAAGTGGAGATCGTCCGCACCTGGATTGTGCAGGATGGCGCCTCCCGCACCAGCGCCCGCTTACAGATGGGCAACTGAATAAGGCATCTGGAACCCAAGCCTCACCGCCATGACCCCTCCTCAACCTTTGGCTACCGTGATTCAGGGATCCCTGAGTCGAGGGCTGGAAGCTCGCCTCAATCCCGGTGTCTCGGTAGAAGACTTGCGGGTGGGCAAATTCGTGGTGATCCAGGGGCAGCGCAACCGCTTCTTTGGCCTGCTTACTGACGTTACCCTAGAAACCAGCAACCCCCAAATTCTGGTCAATCCCCCCCGCCCGGAAGAGACCTTGCTGCAGGAGGTGCTGGCCGGTACCGGTACCTACGGCATTATTGCCCTCACCCCGATGCTGATGTTGGTGCCGCGGCAGACGGAAGGGGAAAGGCTGTATCCCCTGGTCAATCCCGAACGGCCAGAAGCGTTGGCAGCTCCCCTCGGCCAAGAACCCCCTTCCGCTGGCGCCATGGAGCTGCTGCCCGTGAAAACAGTGCCCGCCCATTTTTCGCAAGTGTATGAGGCACGGGAACTGGACTTTCGCACCGTCTTCGGCTGGGAAGACGACCCGGAGCGGCGCAACTTTGCTATCGGCCAGCCCCTCGACATGGCTGTGCCCATCTGTTTGGACTTGGATCGCTGGGTGGAGCGCAGCAACGGCATTTTCGGCAAATCGGGCACCGGCAAGTCCTTTCTAGCCCGCCTGATCCTGGCCGGCATCATCCGCAAACGGGCAGCGGTGAACTTGATCTTTGACATGCACTCCGAGTACGGCTGGGAGGCGGCCAGCGAAGACAAACACGCCAGCACCGTCAAGGGCTTGCGGCAGCTCTTTCCCGGTCAGGTACAGATCTATACCCTGGATCCCGATTCCACCCGGCGGCGAGGGGTGCGGGATGCGCAGGAGCTCTTCATCGCCTACAACCAGATCGAGGTGGAGGATCTGGCCCTGTTGGCAGAGGAGCTGAACCTATCGGAAGCCAGCCTGGAAAACGCCATCATCCTGCGCAACGAGTTTGGCCGCGACTGGATCAGCCGCCTCTTGAGCCTTTCCAACGCCGAGATCCAAGAGTTTTGCGAACAGAAAATGGGCAACAAAGCCTCGATGATGGCCCTGCAGCGCAAGCTCACCCGCCTTGACAACCTCAAGTACATCCGCAGCACCCTGCCCCACAACTACATCGGCCAGATTTTGGATGCCCTCAGCCGCGGCATTCACGTGGTTATCGAGTTTGGATCCCAGTCCAACCTGCTCTCCTACATGTTGGCGGCCAACGTCATCACCCGCCGCATTCACCAGGCCTACGTACATCAGACGGAGCGGTACTTGCAATCCAAAAATCCCCTCGACCGGCCCCGTCAACTGTGCATCACCATCGAGGAGGCCCATCGCTTTTTGAATCCGCGGGCGGCCAAGCAGACCATCTTCGGCACCATTGCCCGCGAGATGCGCAAGTACTTTGTCACGCTGCTGGTGGTGGATCAGCGCCCTTCCCGCATCGACAGCGAGGTGATGTCGCAGTTGGGCACTCGCATCACGGCGCTGCTCAACGACGACCAAGATATCGAGGCGGTGTTCACAGGGGTGGCGGGTAGCCAGAACCTGAAAACGGTGTTGGCCAAGCTGGATTCCAAACAACAGGCCCTCCTTCTCGGCCACGCCGTGCCTATGCCGGTGGTGGTGCAAACCCGCTCCTACGACCAAAGGTTCTACGCCGAGATCGCCGACCCCGACTGGTCGCAGGCCGAAGATGCGGAGGTGCTCCTGGCCGCCCAACAGGCTAAGTCCGAGCTGGGGCTGTGAGCACAAGCTGCCCGCACCGCTCGGAACATGCCAAAGCGACACAGCCCTGTGCCGAAAGCCAGCCGCATCAGCAAAAAGGTGGGTACCTCCCGCAAGGACTTCACCAAGCCGACCAAGCCAAACCTGAGAAAGCCCTCAGGGCGGACAACACCCTGCCAGATGGAATCCAGCCAAGAGGGAAGGGTCTCCTGAGTCCAGTCGGCGGTTTCTACCCGTCCCGCCACCAGGCCAGTAGCCTCCAACTGCTCGGCAAAGCCTTCGATGCTGGAGAAGGAAGGGTGTGACCATTGATCCAACAGTTGCCGCATCACCAGCCGCTCCCAAAAGTTCAGGGGCTTTTGCCGGTCGTCCCGCTGGTTCCAGTCGGCCACCACCAGGATCCCCCCTGGCTTCAACACCCGCAGCATCTCTTGGGCATAGCGGGCCTTGTCCGGCATGTGAGGCCCTGCCTCAATGGACCACACCACATCGAAGCTGGCATCGGGGAAGGGCAGGTCGAGGGCATCTGCCACCTGAAACTGGACAGGCAGATCAGGGGGGGTGAGCTCCTGGGCCCGCTTCACCTGCTGAGGACTGATGGTGATACCGGTTACAACAAAGCCGTAGTCACGGGCCAAGATGCGGCAGCTCCCACCAATGCCGCAGCCCACATCCAACACGGTTGTCCCTGCAGGCAGTCGATCCAACCCGCCCCAGCGCACCATCTCGTGAACAAAGTCGTGCTTGGCCTGCAGAAAATCTTTTCGTTGGGGAGGAGAGCCGTAGTGGCCTAGGTGAATGTGTTCGCCCCAGTAAAACTCTAGGATCCCATCCCGAGTCCACTCGTCGTAAGACTTGGCCACAGAGGCGGGAGACTCGTATTTGCGAGCGGTCAACAGATAGGCTGCCAAGCCCACGGCCAGCAGCACAGCTATGCCCAAAGCCCAAAAGATTGGATTCATCGGATCAACCATGAAGTTTCTATGAAGTCCCTCTGCGTGGTGGCAATCATTGTCGGTTGGATAGCGCAGCCCCAGGCGGAGTGCTTTCCGGTATGGGGCCAGCCAAGCAAAGGCGCAATCCCATCTTGCCCCATCTGCTGGCTCAAGATGGAGTCTGGGGCAAAGGACGGCTGGGCGAGATTTTCCAGCACGATTCCAGCATCCGTTGGGGTCGCTGCCATCACCTGCTGGATGGGGTGTTCCAGGGGTGGCAACCTCAACAGCAGCGGCTGCTCCTTCACAAAAGGTTGGCGGCGTAGCGAGCAGCTCCCCTCAGCCCCACCTGCGCGTTCACCACCACCTGCACCGACAGTTGCTCCAGGAGAGGACGCATCCGCCCTTTGTCCAAAAACGAGGACAAAAACTCCCCTTGATGCAGTAGGCGCAAGAGCTTGGGCGCGATCCCCCCGGCGATGAACAGGCCCCCGCGCGGCAACAGGTGTAGGGCAAAGTTCCCGACTGCAGCCCCGTACAGGCTGATGAAAAGCCGCAGACACTCCACCGCCAGGGGATCCCGTGCTTCCATGGCAGCATTGGCAATTTGGGCTGCCGGGTCAATATGCTTAGCTCCCTTTTCCCAAGCCTCAATTTGGGCCAGCAGCTGTTCTTCTCCTGAGCCCCACTGGCTATCCCGCAAAAATTGATAAATGGCAACGATCCCCTGCCCCGAGACCACCCGCTCGGTGGAGACACGTCCGTGCCGTTTTTGCAAATACCTCAATAGCTCCCACTCCAGAGGGGTGCGCGGGGAAAAGTCCACGTGACCGCCCTCGCTGGCATGAACTTGGTAACCCCCTTCTCCCCAGGTAAGGTAAGCCTGCCCCAAACCCGTGCCTGCTCCCATCACGCCAATCGGAGCCCGCGGTTGACGCTCACCCACTTGCAAGGTGTCCAGATCCTGGTCGCCGAGGGCAAGCACGCCATACCCCACAGCGCTGAAGTCGTTGATCAAGGCTACGCGCGGGATCCCCAGCTCTGCGGCCAATTGGCTCGACTGCAGATCCCAGGGCAAGTTGGTCACTTTGGCAGTCTGTCCCTCAGACCCTGAGCCCCTTGTTTCCATGACGGGGCCGGCCACTGCAAAACAGGCGGCAGCAGGCTGTGGATCTCGCCCCAGCTCCCGCCGAGCCTGGGCCAGAAACTCTCCCACCATTGGGGCGAGGTTGGCGTAATCTTGGCTGGCATAGCGGCAGTGGTAAAGGCTGTGCTCGGGATCCTCGGCATTGACAAGGCTGAGGCTGGTTTTGGTGCCCCCGATGTCTCCTGCCAACAACAAGTCCATACGGTTTCCTCCGGCCAGCACCTCCTTCCCACCCTGACATCTCTGGAGAGAGAATGCCAGGCCCCCAAGGCTTCCCCGCTCCTGCTGGGGAGAAGAGGGAAGGGCAAAGAAGGTGCTATGTTAACTGATGTAAAGGTTTTTAATATTGCATTTTGTCTTCTACACCTTTTTTACCCCCTCTCCAAGATGAGCCTCTGCTGTCCTCTGAGCGTTTGGCCGGGCTGGATCCCCGCCCTCTCTCGGCTCAAAGGCGTTTTCGATCCCACCATGCCATTGGGGGAGTGGCAGCTCTGCTCGTGAGTCTGCCCGTTTTTGTGCAAGCGCCCCTGGTGCGGTATGCCCCTTGGGTCAGCTTGGTGATGTCTTTGGGCTGGCTGGGCCTTAGCTTGCATCTCTACTCCCAGCCCCGTACCCGCCTGTGGGGAGATTTGCTGTACGGCTTTACCCTGACTTGGCTGGCAGGATCCCTGTATTGGGGATGGCTGCGCTTTGAGCCTCTTTGGCACATGCCCATGGAAGCCTTGGGGATCCCGATTGTCTGGTGGGGGACACGGCGACGGTTTGCCCGCATCGGTACCTGGTTTTATCTCGGCTCCCTGTGGGGTACGGCGGTTACAGATCTCTACATTCACTCGGTGGGGCTGCTGCCTGAGTGGCGGCAGGCGATGCAGTTTGACCGGTTGGAGCAGGCGGTTGTCCCTTTTAGGGCGGCCCTCGACAAAATGGCTACCCCCTGGGGCCTGGGTTGGGGCATCGGCTTGGGCCTTCTGTTGCTGGGTGTTGGATTGTGGAGAGTCCAGGGATCCCGCCGCTTGCACCATTGGGCATTTGCGGGAGCAGTGCTGAATACCCTGTTGGTGGATGGGCTATTTGGCTGGGGGGCAGCTCTGCTGCGGTGAGCTGGGACATCCCCATAACTGATACATTTACGCTGAACA
>NZ_JANSHQ010000353.1:0-3917 GCF_047461715.1 Synechococcus sp. R8-2
TAAGCACCGCTGTCGTGGAGGGGAGCTGTCTCTGTTCGCGTAGCGTTGCGAAGCGATACCAGCAACCAGAATCCTCACCCTATGGGGCAGGGAGTATGTCAAGCAAAGAGCTAGGGGAGAGGCAACCGAAACAGGCGAGCAGCGTTCTGGCTGGTTTCTTCTGCCAGTTTTTCCGGTGGGATCCCAAGCAGCTCCGCCAAGGTTTGGGCCACCCGCTGCACATAGGCCGGCTCATTGCGTTTGCCGCGGAAGGGGGTGGGAGCCAGAAAAGGGCAATCGGTTTCCACCAAAAGCTGGGATAGGGGCACCTCCAAGGCCGACCGGCGGACAGTCTCGGCATTTTTGAAAGTGACAATGCCGCTGAAGCTAATGAAGCAGCCCAGCTCGACAAACAGCCGCGTCTCCTCCGGGGATCCGCTCCAGCAATGCATCACCGCCCGCACTGGCCCCCCCGTGGCCATGGCCTCCTTGAGGATGGCGTAGGTGGCTGCTGCCGCCTCGCGGCAATGGACGATCAACGCCAGATCCTGCGCTTGGGCAATGGCAATCTGGGCCCAGAAGGATTCTTTTTGCCGCTCGATATCCGCCGGGTTGGACTTGTAGAAATCCAGGCCCGTCTCCCCGATAGCCACCACTCGCTCGTCGCTGGCGGCCAGGTGGGCGATCTTTTCGGCCAAATCGGGCTGCCACTGGCCCGCCTCCAAAGGGTGCAGCCCCACCGACAAAAATACTTCCGGATACTGGTCGGCAATGGCCTGCAACTGGGGGAATTCTGCCGGTGTTACACAAGAATGCACCAAACGCCGGATCCCCGTCTGACGCCAGCGCTCGGCCACTTGGGGCAGATCCGCGGCAAAATCGGGGTAGTTGAGGTGGACGTGAGTATCCACCAAAGGAGCAGCAGGTAAGACGGCGGTGCTCAAGGCTCAGCTCCCCAACAATCGTGTTGCCAACCTTATCCAATTGTAAAAGCTGTCCCCGGCCTGCTTGGGATCCCTTCCGGCGCTCCCGTTTGCCGGCGAGATCCCCTTGCGACGGCTCCTGTGGGAGCAGGATGATCCACAATGATTGAGGAAACCTTACGCCGGAGGTTTGTTATGGCCCGTACCCCCTCAACCATGCTGCCTTTGGGCACCCCAGCCCCTGACTTCAGCCTGCCGGATGTGGTGAGCGGCCAAACCATCTCCCTCTCCACCTTTGCCGACAAGCCGGCCCTGCTGGTGATGTTCATCTGCCAGCACTGTCCCTATGTGAAGCACGTGCAAGAGGAGCTGGCCCGCCTTGGCAGAGATTACAAGGATCGCGGCGTCGGCATTGTAGCCATCAGCGCCAACGATGTGGAGAAATACCCGGATGACAGCCCAGAGAACTTGAAGAAGATGGCCGAGACCTTGGGCTTTACCTTCCCCTTCTGCTACGACGAAACCCAAGAGGTGGCCAAAGCCTTCACCGCCGCCTGCACCCCCGACTTTTTCTTGTTCGACGCGGATCGCAAGTTGGTCTATCGCGGTCAACTGGACGACAGCCGTCCCAGCCTGACCGATGTGCCGGTGACGGGCAAAGATTTGCGGGCGGCGCTGGATAACCTTCTGGCCGGCAAGCCCATCGATCCCGACCAAAAGCCCAGCCTGGGCTGCAACATCAAGTGGAAACCTGGCAATGAGCCTGCTTATTTCGCTGGGTAGATCCCGCTTTTTTGAATCGCGGCCAGGGCCTGTCGATGCAAGCTGGGGTTGGCTGCCGCCAACACTTCTCCCGTGGAGGTGCGGGTTAAGGGATCCCCCCGCCAATCGGTAATCACGCCACCGGATCCCTCAATCACCGGCACAAGGGCAGCAAAATCGTAGAGGGCAAGGCCACACTCCATCACCAGATCCACACAGCCGCTGGCCAGCAGGCCGTACTGGTAGCCATCGCCCCCATAGGAGGTAACGTGAACTGCTTGGCTGAGCCCCTGGAAGCACCGTTGTTGGTCGGGTTGGGTGAACAAATCAGGGGTGGTACAGCTCAAGTAGGCGCGGCTGAGGTCGGTATTGGCCTTGGTTTGAGCAGCCTGTCGGTGAGAGGGGGTTATCCATTGAGTGGGCTGTCCCCGTACCCCCAGCCAGCGTTCGCGCAACACCGGCTGATCGATGATGCCCAAAATGGGGCGGTCTTCTTCCAAGAGGGCAATCAGAGTAGCAAAGGTGGGCTTGCCGGTGGAAAAGGCGATGGTGCCATCCAAGGGATCCAAAACCCAAGTGTAGAGGGATCCCGTCTGGTGAAAACCAAACTCTTCGCCAAGGATGCTGTGTTCTGGCACTTGGGCCATCAGCAAAGCTCGCATGGCCCGCTCTGCCTCCCGGTCGGCCACCGTCACAATTGGGGAGCGGGCCTCTTTGTATTCGGCTTGCAGTTCTCCGCGAAACAGGGGGCGAATCACCGCTCCGGCAGCATCGGCCAGGGCCTGGGCCAGTTCAATCCACTCTGCCTTGACCACCTTTTGCCCACCCCATCTGCCCCTTCCCTTTCTTAGCATAGGGAAAAATTTCCTCTCGGTTTATGCGGTCTGGCTTGCTCTTAACTCCTCTGGAATGGCTCTGGACGGCGATTGGGGTCCTCCTGACCATTTTGGGCACCCTAACCCATTTGAGTTTTCCGCCCGGGCTGCCTGGGTTGGGGGGATACAGCTTCTCGCTGCAAATCGGGGGCGTGTTGCTGACGGCTTGTTTGGCGGGGCCGGTGGCAGCGGTGTGCGCCCAGATCGTCTATCTGGGGCTGGGGCTGGCAGGGCTACAGGTGTTTGCCCAAGGGGGAGGGTGGCAGTACCTATACCAGCCTGCCTTTGGCTACTTGCTGGGGTTTCTGCCAGGAGCCTGGGCCTGCGGGACAATTGCTTTTCCGCAACGGGATCCCTATCCACCCCCTTCTCCTCTGGCCCGCCAACGTGCTGTCGATGGGAAGCGGTGGGCAGAAGGGATCCCTGACTCCCCGGTGGGCCTCCAAGAGTTGGGATCCGGCAGCTTGGTGGCTTTGGCCTTGGTTCACCTGACCGGGATTCTCTACCTTTTGGCCACGCAACCCTGGAATGGGGAGTTGCTGAGGTTGATAGGGCTTTACTCCGGCTATACTCTGCCGGGACAGCTCATCGTGGCCAGCTTTGTTGCAGTGATAGCGTTGCTGTTGCGGCGCTTGCTGCTGCTCTGAAGCAAGGGAATCAACTCTGCGCAAAGGCCCATGCAGATTTAGGTCGTGGCGCATCTTTTCTCAAGCTGCAGAGGCAGAAAGTAACTTAGAAAAGTAACTTAGAGCTGTGCCGCTCAAGTGGTACAGATTCTGGTCAAGTCTTGCCAGGATGGATGGGTTTGCGTGAGGAACTGAGGGATGCAACGGACTGCTCTGACCCTTTTGGCCACCGGCCTTTTGGCCACTGGGCTGGCTGCTTGTGGAGATGGCGGCAGCTCAGGGGGCTCGATCCTGCCCCCACCCCAAGGCCCAACGGTTTCGTTTATCAATGCGCCCACCTCGGTGCGGGTGGGCACCTCCACGCCGGCCTTCACGGTGCAGGTGAGTGTGCCCGGCGGTGCTCGTCCAACGCAGTTCCTCGAGCTGGAAACTTTCAACCCCAGCGGCGTGCGCGTGCAAAGGGAATTCTTCAGCCCACAGCAGGCCGGCTGTAACCCTGGGGCCACCTTTTGTAGCTTCAGTACCGATTTCCGCGTTGCCCTCGGGGATCCCATCGGCGTTTGGCAGTTCCGGATCACCGCGTTTGACCAACAAAATCGCTCTGGATCCCAGACATTGCTGATTACAGCCTTCCAGTAGGCAAGCAGAGTTGCCGGTTTTGGGGTGAGGCCACTCACTCTAGAGGGGAATGGCCGCCACAGGTCGTGCCAGCGGGACGGAGTTGCAACAAGAGTAAACTACCCGACCCTGAC